>JBEKJA010000125.1:0-7242 GCA_050011475.1 Syntrophales bacterium | reverse complement strand
GGATCGAAGTCAGGCGATAAGATCAAATCTCTATACCAGGGTATTTGGACGGACCATCCCTCACAATCTGAGGCAGATCTCGCCCTGTGTTGCCATCTTGCGTTCTGGTTAAACAATCACCCTGCCCTGATCGATGCTGCCTTCCGTTCATCCGGACTATTCCGTGAAAAGTGGGACAAAAAACATTTCTCCAACGGACAAACCTATGGGCAGTCAACAATTCTGAGAGCGATAGAAAATACAACGGAAACCTACCAGGCGAACCGCCAAGGTACAAATAGGCAGAAGGCAGAAGCGAATATGGGTCCGGAAGTGAAATCGGGTGAGATGAAGCAGGCCGAAGAGTCTTTAGCTTTCCCCTCCGATATTATGGGTGGAGTTGCCGGTAAATTTGCAAACCTTTATGGCGACTACCTGGAAGTCCCGAAACATTTTCTCTATCTGGCCTTTCTTACCTGCCTGGGATCCGTCCTTTCCGGATCATTGACGCTAGCGACAGAACTAAGACCTCAAACGAGGCTTTTCCTGATCCTCCTGGGGGAATCTGCAGACGACCGGAAAAGCACCGGCATAAACAAGGCGGTTGAATTTTTCCGGGAGGCATTGACTGCTTTCCATATCTGCTATGGCGTCGGATCAGCGGAAGGATTGCAGGAACGGATCAACAGCATCGAAGGCGACGGTCCATTCCGTCTGTTATTAGTCCTGGATGAATTGAAACAGCTTATTTCGAAGTGCAAGATCGAGGCGTCGATACTCCTGCCCTGCATCAATACATTATTTGAAAGCGACCGTTACGAAAGTCGTACCAAGAGTAGTGAGATTTCTATCCACAATGCACACCTCTGCATTTTAGCAGCGTCGACTGTCAGCACCTATGAGCGCTGTTGGGACGCCGCATTTACCGACATAGGATTCAATAACCGGCTTTTCCTTGTGCCCGGACAGGGTGAGCGACGCTTCTCGTTTCCTGCAAAGATTCCCGACAATGAAAAACACTTCCTGAGAAAGGAACTCGCTCAAGTCCTGGCCTTTGTCGGCCGTAGCAGGGAGTTGGATCTATCCTGGCAAGGTCGTGAGGCCTACGACTATTGGTACATGAATCTGGAAAAGTCCATCCATACGAAACGGCTTGACGTCTATGCCCTGCGATTCATGGCGCTGCTGGCAGCGAATGAACGTAAGGAAATCATCGATGATGACATTGTGGATAGGGTGACAAGATTGATGGACTGGCAGTTGGCGGTTAGGCGTCTTCATGATCCGATCGATGCGGATTCGGCAGTAGCCAAGGTGGAAGAGAAGATCCGACGAATATTGCGTGGAGGTGCAAAGAACGAACGGGAACTGAAACGATTAGTCCATGTCGACCGAATAGGATTGTGGCCATTTACACAGGCGCTGAAAAACCTGTCTGCCGGGAGAGAAATTCTCTGGAACAAGGGGAATAGGACCTTTTCGATAGCGAGGGAAAAATGAAGCTGTCACCACTTCTGTCACCACTTTTTGAAATCGTCAAAAACATAATGCTACTGCATTGTTATGACCGATTTTTTGCATTTCCTTTATTAGAGAGGGAGAGATTTATAATTTTATATCCTTATATATAAGAATAACAAAAAAATGGCTTCTTTTGTGCATTATTTCAAGATGTTAAGTCATGTTCAAAAAGTGGTGACAGAAGTGGTGACAGCTTAAATGAGAACAGAGGTGAACGATGCCAGCAATCGGAGTGAAGATACAAGGACTCGATGAAGTGCGAAGATCATTAGCGGGTTTTCGGGATCAGCTGCCTTATGCCATGGCTAGATCGCTGACTCAAGTTGCTGTCGTGGTCAAGGACCGGGAGGTCGCAGAGATGATGTCGGTCTTTGACAGACCAACACCTTACACCCTGGGAAGTCTCTACATTAAACCTGCCACGAAGTCAGAGCAGAACTCATGGGTGTGGATGAAGGAGTTTGCCGGCAAAGGAACTCCTGCCTACAAATATCTCTACCCTCAAATCTATGGGGGAGACAGACAACTCAAACGATTCGAACGTGCCTTACAATACAAAGGTGTCCTACCTGAGGGGATGTACTGCGTGCCAGGTCAAGGGGCAAATCTCGACTCATACGGCAACATGAGTACCGGACAGATCGTGCAGATCCTTTCCTACTTCCAAGCATTCGGTGAGCAGGGATACCGGGCGAACATCACAGAGAAAGGACGGGCAAAGTTAGCAAAGGGCACGAAGACGAAGCAGGGCATCTCATACTTTGCATTACAACAACCGTACAAGAACCTCAAACCAGGCATCTACATGCGCGCGGTCTTCAACTGGGGTGGAGCGATCAAACCCATCATCATGTTTGTCAAGAAACCGCATTACAAGAAGCGATTCTTTTTCTTTGAGGTAGGACAGGCGGAGGCCAACGAGAAATGGCGTCCGATCTTTGATGCAGCACTGGACGATGCGATCAGGACGGCGAAGTGATCACGGATGAGAGAAGCACAAACATGAATATTTCCTGGCGCGCCATAAATAAAAACTCGGGTCCTTCCGGGAGGAGAAAAAGATGCGGGGAGTTCAAACCTCAACTTTCAAGACCGCAGGGACTAAATTTCGAGGGTTTCGTTTCGCAGGAGATATAAAGCATGAAAATTAAAGCCCCATCCCCATCACGTCTTGAGATCATCTACCTCCCCGTTGCGGACCTGGTGAAACTACCAGGCAATCCACGGAAAGATGTAGACAAAGATGCCATTAAGAAACTCGCTGTTCTTATCAAAGGGCACGGATTCCAAAATCCCCTACAAGTCTTCAAGGAGAACGGCAAGCATACCATCCTGGCTGGCAACCACAGATTTGACGCTGGCCTGACTTTGGGCATGACCGAATTCCCTTGCCTGATTTATACCGGAGACAGAAAGGCGGCCATGGCCCGGGCCATCTCGGACAATAAGAGTTCGGACTGGACAGAGTGGGATTTTCCGGCCTTGAAGGACTTGATTGTGGAGATTGACGACGGCAGCATCGACCTCGGATTGACGGGTTTCACCCAGGAGGAACTGGACATCGCATTCGGGGTCACCGGGCCGGATCCTATAGATGCCGAGGCCAAGATCGACCAGGCGGCCGAACTCAATAAAATCTGGGGTGTAAAGAGGGGCGACATTTGGCTGATCGCGGGCCATCGGGTCATGTGTGGGGATGCGACGAGAAAAGAGGATATTTCGGCCCTTCTGGCCGGGGAAAGGGCAGACATGGTCTTTACCGATCCCCCGTATAACGTAAACTACGGGGCATCCATGAAGGATGCGGTGCGCGGCAACAAACGCAAGATCGAGAATGACAACCTCGGTAAGGACTTCGAAGGGTTCCTTCTCGATGCCTGCGTGAACATGCTCGAGGTGACCCGGGGCGCTGTATACATCTGCATGTCCTCTTCGGAGCTGCACACTCTGCAGAAGGCCTTCCGGGACGCTGGCGGTCACTGGTCCACGTTTCTCATATGGGCTAAGAATACGTTCACGATGGGCCGGGCGGATTACCAACGGCAGTATGAGCCGATCCTTTATGGCTGGAAAGAGGGTGGCGAGCATCACTGGTGTGGCGCTCGGGACCAGGGCGATGTGTGGTTTGTGAATAAGCCCCGGGTGAACGATCTGCATCCCACCATGAAGCCGCTCGAATTATGCATGAAGGGCATTGAAAATAGTTCCCTGCAGGGCGGACTGGTCCTGGACCCGTTTCTCGGATCTGGATCTACCATGGTTGCCTGCCAGAATCTTAATAGAAAGTGCAGGGGCATAGAACTCGATCCAAACTATTGTGCGGTCATCCTCCAGCGCATGAAGGATGCTTTCGGCATAACAGGCAAGCTGGCGGCAGGTAAAAAGGAAGTCACTAGGCAAACTAAGGCCAAAGTCAAATGAGCGATAAGCCTCCGGAGGGTCTTAAGAATGCCGTCAAGGTTGCGCAGGTCGTCGAGCATGCCTTTCACATCACGGTGCGCAGGTACCAGCAACTGGCCAAGGATGGAACGGTACCGTCATCCGTAGGAGGTTACATAGACTTTCTCGAGGCAACGAGGAGTTTCACGGCATACCAAAAGAAGCTCATCGATGGGTCCGGTGCAATCTCCCTGACAGACGAGCGCACCAGACTGACGAAGATCCAGGCGGACCGGAAACAGATCCAACTCATGCGCGAGCAGGGGGAACTCATCGTCGCAAACCTGGCCCGGCGTGTCTGGTCCGGTATAATGGCAACCTATAAATCACGCATGGAATCGTTGCCCCGGAAGTTGGCACCCCTGCTTTTGGGTTGTGAGAAGATTCCAGAGATACAGGACATCCTACAGAGGGAAATTGATGCAATCAGAGTTGAGTTATCCGAACCGGACCTCCAAACAATCTCAGTTGATCAGGGACTTATCCCCCATTCACACCATCGTAAGCGAACTGGCGTGGTCCATAAGGCCAAAGCCAAGGCTGTCAGTAAGCGAGTGGGCGGACGAAAACCGAGTGTTGAGTCCGGAGGCAAGCGCTGAATTCGGGCGCTGGTACACGAGTCGCGCTGAATATCTGAGGGGGATTATGGATGCCTTCACGGATCCGGCAGTCGAGACGGTGGTGGTGATGAAGAGTGCCCAGGTCGGAGCCACAGAATGCCTGCTGAATGTCATTGGTTATTTCATCGACTACGATCCATCGCCTATCCTGATTGTGGAACCTACTGAAGTGCTGGCGCGGAAGTTTTCAAAGACCCGATTCGCCCCGATGATCCGGGACACGAAGTGCCTGGCCGGCAGGATACAGGATGCGAACATCCGGGAGTCGGGGAATACTATATTAGCCAAGTCCTTTGCGGGAGGGCACATCTCCATCATCGGTTCGAATTCACCTTCTCAATTCAGAGCGCAGCCGATCCGAATTGTTCTGGCTGACGATATCGATGCCTTTCCACCTTCCGCCGGCGTAGAAGGAGACCCGGTGAAACTGGCGGAGACAAGAACGACGACCTTCTGGAATCGGAAGATCGGACTCTTCTCCACACCTACCGTGGAAGGAGAGAGCCGGATTGAGATGGCATACAATCTGAGCGATCAGCGTAAATATTGGGTGCCATGTGTTCATTGCGGAGAGTACCAGGTCATGCGGTGGGACATCGACCATCCAAAGACCCTGGGATGGCCAAAGGGAGATCCACAGAAAGCCGTCTATTATTGCATCCATTGTAATAAACCAATCAATGATTCACAGAAAGCCCGGATGGTCCGCAAAGGGGAATGGAGAGCGGAGGCCGAGTTCAATGGAACCGCGGGATTCTGGATCAACGAGTTATCTTCTCCATGGGTGTCTTTCGGAAAGATGGCGCAGAAATTCATAGACGCGAAGGATAATCGGGAAACCCTGAAAGAGTTCGTGAATACTTCGCAGGGGCTCACCTTCAAACAGACCGTAATCAAGAAAAGCATGGACGAGATTTTCGCAGCGAAGGCTGACATTCCGCCTCAGGTAGTACCGGAGGAAGCCGTCGCGCTCACGTGTGGTATCGACTGCCAGAAGGCCGGATATTATTTTGTTGTCCGGGCCTGGGCGCAGAACCTTACCGGCTGGATGATCCATTATGGATTCCTACCGACCTGGGGTGATGTGGAAACGCTCCTTTTTAATTCGCAGTATCCATGGGCGGGCCATGAAATGCCAATGTCTATCTGGCGGGCAGCGATTGATACAGGAGGAGGCGAGAAGGAAGAAGGATTGACTATGACGGAGGAAACCTATGCCTGGTTGATCAGGAATAAGCGCCGCGGGGTTGCTCTATGGGGCACGAAGGGATCGTCCCATGCCATGACTAATCGATTCAAGAAGGGCGAGGACTTACTAAGGACACCGTCCGGAAAAAAACTGCCCCCGGATTTCTACATCATCCTGATCGACACAAACACGATGAAGGACTTCTATCACTACGGAATTGGGCAGGCAGCCTTGGGCGATTCGCAGGCTCTCTATCTGCACCGGGAGACGGGGCGAGATTATGCGCTGCAGATACTGGCAGAAGAAAAACGGGTGGATCAGAAGACCGGGACCGTGGAATGGGTGAGAACGAATCCCAATAATCATTGGCTGGATGCTGAACTTATAGCCATCAGTCTGGCGCAGCCGCAGTGGATAGGCGGAGGGGTGAATCTTTTGAGGGTTCAACAGTCGAACACGGATAAACAGTTGAACAATATGTCCAGGCAGCGGCAGGTAGTCAAATCGAAATGGATGGATAGATGAAATCCACCAATCTCTGCAACCATCTTCGTATTGGCACCGTGGCAAAGTGCCTCAGTTGCACAGAGAGATATGTCTATACGCTGATTCAGGACGGTAAAATTAAAGCTATAAAGGATGGCCGCCGCTTTACGCGGGTATCAGAACAATCCCTGATCGACTATATTGAATCGATCACGGTGAATCCAGACGATTATTATGACCCGGACCGTAAGGAAGTCGAACCAGAACAGGAGAAAGTTTTGCGATCTAAATGGATGAATAGATGAAAGACCAACCGGACAAATATATAACCGTTCAGAAAGTTGCCGAGAGACTCGACTGCAGCGTGAGACATATTTACAATCTCATGCAGGAAGGGTATTTTGTTATTATCAAAATAGGTAAGGATAAAGGGGTCAGGATATCTGAAAAGTCAGTGAATGCTTTTATTGAATCAAAAGTAATAGATCCAAGCGACTACTATTCTCCAGATTCAGATAAACCGAAACCAGTTAAAACCGTTCAATCACATTTTGTCGGACGCCGTTAATATGTTCAACCATGCATTGTCTGTGCGATAATGCGGAAGCTGGTTCATGTTATTCTTGGAGTCCTGAAATCCGGCAAAATGTATGATCCAAATCATAAACCAGTTTTCGTTTGATAAAAACGGTATCTACAAGTCCTCAGAATCATTATACGTTGAAGAGTGATGATTATCGGTTGAAGGACTCGTAAAAAAAAGGCAGGGCCATTTCTGGCCCCGCCCGAGTTTATCAGTTACTGGATCCTCCGGATTGTATGGTTAAAGGTATCCGCAACATAAAGATTGGATCCGTCTGTGGTGATGCCCTCAGGCCAGCGGAAAAGCGCGGCTGAACCGGTCCCATCGGCTGAGCCCTGTACTCCTGCTGTTCCTGCTAACGTCGTTACCACCCCCGTAGATATAACGATCTTCCGGATTATATTATTAAAGGTATCCACAGCGTA
>JBEKJA010000124.1:0-7247 GCA_050011475.1 Syntrophales bacterium | reverse complement strand
AAAGTTCCGATCTTCGGCTTGAGCTGTGAACGTGCGGGTTATATTTATGTCGATCGTGGAGATTCACAGAAGGCTCACGAAAGCCTCAAGATAGCCGGACAGAAAATCCGTAATGGGGCATCGATCGTCTTTTTTCCGGAGGGGACGAGAAGCAGGGACGGCAAGCTGCTGCCTTTTAAGAAGGGTGGATTTGTTATTGCTGTTGAAGCAGGGGTGCCGATCCTGCCGGTAACCATAACGGGAAGTCTTCCGCTGCTTCCCAGGAAAAGTCTCAAGATTATGCCAGGGAATATTAAAATGAGGTTTCATGAACCTATTCAGGTGAATGGATATTCATATGACACCAGGGAGCAGCTTATGGATCGTGTCAGGAAGGTGATAGAAAAAGACCTCATTGACATTTAAGTCCATCTGCTTTAAAGCGATCCCCTAATAAATTCATTTCAGGGCATCGTATGAAAAAAAAGGATTATCTGAAAACGCCGGTAACACAAATCGATATAACGTCTTTTAATGCAAGTGATATCGTAAAAGCCATGCAGGACATATCTTTTACGGACAGGGACCTGGCCGCGGCAAGCGATATTTATAATATAACCGAATGCTGAAGGATCGAAAATGTTCCATCATTCTGACGATTGCAGGCAGTACCTCGGCAGCCGGATGCATGCAAATCTATACTGATCTTGTACGATATAATATGGTGGATGCAATAGTGGCTACAGGAGCAACTATTGTTGACATGGACTTCTTTGAAGCGCTCGGTTTCCGCCATTACCAGTGCAGCCCATATGCGGATGACACGGATCTGCGCCGATTATACATTGACAGGATCTATGACATATTCATTGATGAAGAGCAGCTCCAGATGTGCGATCGCACAGTCTGTAAAATTGCGGACAGCCTGCCCCCCCCCAGCCTCATTCTTCCAGAGAGTTCATCCGGGAAATGAGTCATTATCTCTCTACGCATGCCAAAAAAAGGCTTTCTCGTTCAAACGGCGTTTGAGCATGATGTACCGGTCTTTTGCCCGGCTTTTTTAGATAGGTCTGCCGGGTTTGGCCTGGTGCTGCATCAGGCCAGGCACCCTGAAAAGCATCTTTTCATCGACTCTGTGAATGATTTTAAAGAATTGACACAGATTAAGATAAATGCCGATACAACAGGGCTAGTAATGATCGGTGGAGGGGTGCCCAAGAACTTCGCACAGGATACGGTCATTTGCGCAGAAATTCTTGGTCATGATGCGCTCATGCATAAGTACGCCATTCAAATAACCGTGGCGGATTCCCGGGATGGAGCCTGCTCCTGGGGAAAGGTGAACAGGATATTCGAACAGATGGTTTACGCCGAGGCCACATCCGTGCTTCTATTGCTTGCAAACCATGCCTTCCACAGCGGTCTTTGGAAAAAACGCAGGAAGCATAGCTATGCAAAACTGTTCGACTGATTGTTTAAAAAAATCCCTGCAGAGTCACCACTCCACAGGGATTCCCAGTTGCATATGGGATGAGGGGGATCAAATTGCTTATGTAACTATTTGTAATTATAACTTTTATAGTTAACGAAAATTATACATACCCCCAAAATTACCCCCAAAAATTTTATCTCTGAAAGTTACGTCGTTGATCATGCATCCTACCTGAGCCTGAACCTCCCGAAAAAGAATGCTTCTCCTTGCCCCCCGGTACACATCCAAAATGCAAAATAGGGTGCCGGATGGGTTCCTTTCTCCGGAACGGAAACGTAAATCACAGCTTTGAAAAAGGAGGCTCCCTGAAAACCCCTTTATGCCTTCATGTTCGGTTCGCCTATTTAAAAACGTCGTCACCAAAATTTTTGGAGGTCTGAAAAACAAGAGTCCTCATTTTTCTGTTGAGCACACTATCCAATACCATTTGAAGACGTACACACACTCCTAGAGCTTTCAATGGGGGGTAGGCGACAAAGTGATGCGGCGTTCTCAGCCCATCCACTCACCGATCAGGTTTACTCACATCTTCCGCTGCCGGTGCCTGTGGGGTACGGCGGTGATGGTACAAAGGTTCTTCTCCTAAATCGGTCCCCATTTATTAGCACCTACCTATCTTCAGCAGCGACCCCAGTTTGAATTCAAGGATTACTGTTGCAAATCTGCTATCATTAAATCCTGATTAGATTATTGACAATTAGAGTTAAAAGAGTTTATCTGAAAAAGATGAAAGGGGATTTATGGATAAGTGAAGCTCCTGCTTCTAAACCACAGAGACGGGATTTTTTATTCAAGCATTCACTTTATAAAACATTTCATACCGGGTCATGATCCTCTCCGTTTTATTTCAAATTTATTTTGTTCCTCTCGCACCGTTGAGTTTCTATTACGCACTTCGATTATGTATTGATCAATACAGGTTGTTTTGAACTATAGATAAACATTTCGCTAATTCCAAAGAGATTGTGAGCTGTCTAATAATTGGTATATTCTTAATGAGCATCTCCATGTGTTGCCGAACTGGTATGTTCAATTGCTGAAAAATTCAGGGCGAAGGAGTGAGCACGGCTCCTTAATACGAGGATAGAAAGGGAGGTGATTTGCTGTTATGAGCGAAACGTACGGAATCAAGATGGAAATATCAGGAAACACGGCTATGTGGACGCGTCCAGACACGGGTGACTGCCCGGTGAGCTATCCGGCGCCAACATATTCGGCGGTAAAAGCTATTTTTGAATCGATACTATGGGGACCGGCAGTGCTAATCATTCCAACAAAAGTCGAAATATGTGCTCCCGTCCAATACCACAACTATCAGACGAATTATGGCGGACCGCTCCGGAAAGCTCGTGTCATGGCCGATGGGGGAGGCTTTCAACTTCTTACGACTGTGCTAATTGATGTTTGTTATCGGCTATATGCAGAAGTTTCAACTATTCCAAAGAGCTTTAAAGCCCGCGTGCCGGATAAGGCGCGGCAATGGGATGAAAAAACAACATCACCGGGCCACGCCTATCGGGACATTTTTTATCGCCGTCTCAAAAAAGGCCAGTGCTTCGCCATTCCGTTTCTTGGCTGGAAGGAGTTTGGACCGAACTACTTCGGGGAATTTCGAGAGGCCACAAAAGTTCAGGGCGATATAAACATGGTGATTCCTTCAATGTTGCGAGAGGTTTTTTCCGATGGCTATGCGTCAAAATGTGCATTCACCTATGAACAGGACATCAAAATAAACTCGGGGATGATGGAGTTTAGTGGACGAGGAGGCCGCCATGTTGAATGAACTTTATCACCTTTCCATCATTCTTGAGCGAGCGGGTATTATGCCCGTCAACTGGCATAAAGATCTGAAGCCCTTGCCAAACGCTTCCGACAAAAAACCATGCCACCGTATCTTTATCAGCCCAGATGGTTCTATTGCGGGTATTGATCCGATGAAAAAAGAACTTGTGGCATGTCTTCGCAAGTGGGAGCCCAGTCTTGGCAATTCCTTCCCCGGCTTCAATATTCAGCCGCTTTACCGCATTACGGATGAAGACAAGAAGAAACGTTTGAAGAAGTGGAGGGACAGCAAGGAACCGGTTGATCTTACTCTCCTTAAAGAATGGTGCGCCGAAGAAAAAGCAAAAAACTGGGACGCAAAATCCAACAAGAAAATGGACAAATGCCTCGGGACAATTCCTCGAGAACTTCAAGAGAAGTGCGCCGATATTCAAAATGATTTTTCCGCTCTCAAGGACCTTTTTGAAAGAATCACGAAACTGGGAAATGGCCATCCCGCCGAATTCTTTCAATCTCTGGATTCATACCTCTGGTGGTCTCTTGAAAAAGCCGATCATGATCTGTCTCTTCTTTCTTTTCTGATCCACGAAGGTTCCACAGGCAAGAAGCCCGAGAATGACCGCGGGTCAATTTCGGTGTTCCTGGATGTACCGGACTGGAAAGAATATCCCGTAGCCCATGAAAAGACGATCGAAGCTATCAATTTTCGTCTTCTGATCTCAGCAAGCGCCCATAGTATGAAAACGGGTAATGAGGCTGACGATGCTTTTGGGCGTAGTATCGGTGGAATGCAAGGTAAACTTCCCGAGGTAAAGCTTCCCGTTTTAGGTGGAGTAAAGCTTCGCGCCATGAATAGTGAATCTCCCTGTCAGTATCGATATGGAACCGTTGATGCGACATCCTTTCAGATAGGTGCGGACAGCCGCAAGCGAGTCAAAGGAGCGCTGGAATGGCTGAGCGACAATAAGCGGGAAGGAGAAACGTGGGGTCGCGCGGATGGGAAAGAATTGCTTTTTTCCTATCCCACCGTTTTACCAGAAGCACCACTCAAACTGGCAGCATGTTTTGGAGCCCGAAAAACTGATGATGCTGAAGCGCGATTTGAGAATTACGCCAAAGACGTCGTGAACTGCCTGAAAGGGATGGCACTATCTCTCAAGGATATTGAGCTTCGTGTATTTTCCCTTCGCAAGATGGACAAGGCGCGCACCAAGGTCGTTTTCCATCGCAACTATTCTGCACAGAGATTGGAGGATGCCGCAAATGAATGGCAACAAGGATGCTCTAACATTCCAACCATACGAATAAAGGCGTGGGGTAAGGAAAAGGGAGATGTTATCTTTGTCGAGTCTGAAACGCCGTTTCCCCTTCAAGTTGCCGATTGTCTCAATCGCGTCTGGAAGCTGGATGGAACGAGTCAAAGCGAAGTCAAATCCATCCCTAATTCGGATGGCATTGAGTTGTTGCTGGATGAATCCGCAGCACAACGTCAGGTTCCGCATTTGCTCGCCATGGCGATTCAGAACGGCAAGGGACTGTTTCTTTCGTTGGGAAACACGCTGCATAGTATTGGACCTAATGATATTTTGAAATTAAATGGTCTTAATAAACACAAACAATTGATGCCGGCTATCTTGGGTCTTTTGCTCTGGAAGATCGGTATCGGAAAGGAGAGCTACATGAGTAATCCCCCTTATCTGGTCGGACGGATGCTGAAAATCGCCGACGAACTCCATGCTGTGTACTGCAAAGAAGTTCGTAACAACAATCTGCCGCCTCAATTGCTCGGCAATGCATTGATGGTCGCAGCGCTTGATAGCCCAGTGCAGGCTCTTGCGCAACTGGCTCTGCGAATCGCCCCATACTTAGGATGGGCGCGGACCAATACCACAGAATCAGCCGGTCTTTCACGGTATTTTCTCAAGGAATTCAGACTTATTGAAATCAATTTGCGCGACGCGGTTTTACCTGATCGCCTCAATGATGCCGCGAGAGCACAGCTTCTTCTCGGCTACATATCCGGCAATACTCAAACTGACGAACCCACCAACAACTAATAAAGGGAGAGATTATGAACGATAATATCAAACGTGCTACCGGCCTCTTGATCATCGAAATAGTGAATTCTAACCCGAACGGCGATCCCGACCGTGAGAGTGATCCGCGCCAGCGTCCCAACGGATTCGGCGAAATCTCGCCGGTATCCTTCAAGCGGAAACTCCGCGACCTGGTTGAAAATACCGAGGGACCTGTCTTTATGGCCGTGTGCGAAAAACTTGGCTTGAATAAGGACGAGTTTAAGATTCTCGAATCAAGGGAACGCGTCAGAAAAGACATCACCGCTGAAATGGCTAAAAACATAAAAGATTTTGATCAGAAGCAATTCTTGAATAGCCCATTCGTCAAGAAGTATTGGGATGGTCGTCTCTTTGGAAATACCTTTCTCGAAGAAGGCGGTAACAAGGGTTATATCAAGACAGGTGTGGCTCAATTTACGATGGGTCTTTCGGTAGCTCCTATCCTGATTCAACGCCACACCAATACGAACAAAGCTGGGGTGCAGGAAGGCAAGACACAGGGGATGGCACCGTTGGCATACCGTGTAGTTGAGCATGGTGTGTATTGCATGCCGTTCTACGTCAATCCGAGCCATGCTCGCAAATCTGGATGCACACAGAAGGATGTCGATTTGATGAAGACACTTATTCCCTATGCCTACGATCATACCCGTTCGGCTATCCGCCCAGATGTACGCATCCGGCATGCCTGGTATATGGAACACCAGAACTCGCTTGGAAGTTGCGCCGATTGGAAGTTGGCTGACGCCCTGACCCCAAAGCGCAAGGGGAATGATCCGACGGAGCCTTCGACTTCGTGGAGCGACTACATCGTACCGGTTAATCTTCAAGGTGATCTTAAAGGAAAAGTCTCCTTTGCCGACTTGATGGAGGCTGTTTGATGTTATTTGCTCATAGCAACGACTCAAAGCGCGGCATTCCGGCGCAGGACTATGCCGTCCATGTCGGCGGCGTGGTCAAGCTTGCCATTCAGGCGGCTGATGTGGTTGCTCAGTATGCATCGAACGATGGGGAGCTTTTGAGAATGATTGTCCCTCTGGCCGCCGAGTTTCACGATTTGGGGAAGTTGGATGCAGAAAATCAGGATGTGCTGTCCGGAAAACGAAAGGAGCGACATCTACCAGTTCAACACACCGATGCCGGGACTGCCTACCTGTTGAACGAGCTTCAAGTTGCAGTTGGTGCGGCTCTCGTCCGTTCACATCATATTGGCCTGCCCGATTTCATTGAAGAGCAGAACCGTGAGGGGAAGAACGTTCTTAGGGATGACAGTATCTTAGAAAGGGTGAATCGAACACTCCCCGAACTCGTTCGAATGCATGAAGAGGAAAGGTTGTCATCTGCGGATTTAAGACCGAACCTTCATGAAATCATGGGGGATGCTTCTCTTTTCTTCCGTATTGCCCTCTCCTGTCTTGCCGACGGGGATCATACTGACACGGCGATCCACTATCAGGATCAAACTGCCGATGAACCGTTTATCGCATTGCGTCCGGCAGACCGCTTGGCGGCACTCAATCGGTACGTTGAATCCCTGCAACAGGACAATGATCGGTCACGCCTCCGTTCAGAAGTCTATGCAGCCTGCCTGGATGCTGACATACCGGGAAATATCGCCTCCTGCGACAGCCCGGTCGGCACTGGTAAAACCACGGCTGTGATGGCACATCTGCTGGCGCAAGCGCAGAAACGAAAACTTAGACGGATCATCGTCGTATTACCATATACCAACATCATTACGCAGTCCGTGAAAGTATATCGCGATGCGCTCGTCCTACCCGGCGAAGATCCGAAGCTTGTTGTCGCGGAATTGCATCATCGCGCGGAGTTTCAGGATATACATAGTCGTCAGTTTACCGCCCTATGGAAAGCCCCAATTATCGTGACCACCGCAGTCAATTTTTTCGAAACACTGG
>JBEKJA010000123.1:0-7333 GCA_050011475.1 Syntrophales bacterium | reverse complement strand
AGAAATCGTTGGCGGTCTGCACAAGGATAGGCACCAGTTCAGGCCGCTGCTCTTTATAGATGTTGGCAATAAGGTCGATGGTTACCAGCCGGGCGTCATAGTAGCGGGTCATCACACCCTCGAGAAACAGCCATCGAATGAGCCATAGCAGGAACGAGGGGGCACTCCTCAGGAAGAGCTCGGGGTTGAGTCGCTCGACACCTGCTTTTTTCATTAGGGGGGTGCTGGTGTCGATATATAGTAATTCCGTACCCAAATCGATCCGCGGGTCGGAGGGGTCGAAGTCAACGATGGACCAATTGGAGATCTGGCCGTCTATTCCTGAAGCAATCTGCAAGTTTCTCCTGTTGAAATCCCATAGTTTCTTCAATTCACGCAAAACAAGCAGGAGAAGTACCTGAATATTTTCTGTGTCCATTAATTGAAGCGCGCGGTTTCCGATTGATTCAGATGCAAGCTTCTTTTGGACATCGAAAGCTATGATGTTCCCCTGATCAGAGATAAACCAGGCAAATCCATAAGGGGGAACTCTGATACCAATTTCCTTTTGCAGCACTGTATTATAGTCATTGTACAACAGTTCGTAGTAAGCAACCTCGTCTTCGGTTTTAAAAATTGGCATACGTTTGAAGGCCATGTTTTTCACGGATTCCGCCTGTATTTCAAAGATGGTGCTGATCTCACCATAGCCCAGCACCCTGGCGGGGATTTTGCTTTTTTCCGGATGTGCAGGGTCCAGCCCGTGTTCGAATTCCTTCAACAGTTCAATATCCACCTGCATAGTTGCTTCCCTCAAACAAATATTCACAGACCTAAAAAAGCTGCCGCGTCCCTCAGGGCTCCGTCTACGCCCTCCAGTATTTCGTTTGCCGTCTTCCTGTCGATGATCAGCGGCGGGAGAAGCTGGCAAACCCGTTTATTGTTGTTGGCGTAGATTGCAAGGATGCCATGATCATAGCAGCATTTTGTCAATACCGGCCCACAGGTATCATGAACCATTTCGATGCCCATCATCAACCCAAGCTGGCGCAGGCCGGTCAGTATGTTGGGGTGTTTTCTCTGAAGCTCTATAAAGCCTTCCTTAAATACAACGGCAAGCGCAGTGACGTTCTCCAGGAATTCCGGCCGCGAGGATTCCTCCAGCACGGTCATGGCCACCGGGCAGCCCACCTCAGCTCCTCCGAAAGTGGAGACATGGATGAAGGGGTTGCTGTGAAAAAAGCTGGCATATTCCCTTCTGTAGCAGGTGGCGCTCATGGGGTAAATGCCCCCGGACAACCCCTTGCCGATAACAATGATATCTGGCACAATGTCGAAATGATTAATGCCCCACAGCAGCCCTGTACGCCCAAGCCCGGTCTGCACCTCATCGATGATGAGCAGGGCGCCATGCTCACTGCAGATCCGGCGGGCATGCAAATAGAACTCAGGATGCGGAACTGGCATACCCAGTGTGGCAGGTATCGTTTCGAAGATGACGGCAGCCGTATCTTTATCGACGGCCTGCTCGAGTACATGGACATCATCGAAGGGCACCTGGTGAAAACCGGGCAGGTTGGGTCCGAAAGGAGCGCGGTATTGCTCATCGCCGGTTGCGAGGGCGAAGCCGGTATGGCCGTGGTAACCGCCCTTTGCCGAGATGACCTTGTGCCTGCCGGTAAAGCCACGTGCCAGCTTTATGGCAAGGTCTATCGCCTCACCGCCCCCTACCCCGAATACCGTGCAGGAAATATCACCAGGCATAAGCTCCGCCAGCTTCTCCGCAAGCAGGCCGCGCTGTTCACTGATCAGATGGTGATTACCGATATCCAGCTCCCTGAGGCTTTCCTGAAGGACCCTGATCACTTGGGGATTGCGGTGGCCGAGGTTGAAGACGCCACCGTTGCAGTGGCAGTTGATCAACCTTTTTTCGTTTGCGGCATCCCAGACATAGGGGCCATCCCGCCTGCCGAAGACGAACTCCATATCATAGGCTTTGAACGTCTCCACTTTGCCTGAGGATACGTATTCGGCAAAAAGCCTGACTATAGCCTCTTTACTATCCTTGCCACTGTACTTCATATATGCCGTCCGCCTCTCAGCAATTATTCAGACACACTTTATTTTTTCATGAGTTCCATATTAGAAGGAAGGCTTGTTTTTAGTGAGCCAGGCCGCTTCTTATGAGAATAAAAGTGGCATCAACATTGTTCCTTATCCCAAGCTTTTCGAATATATTCTTGATATGCGTCTTAACGGTTTTTTCGCTGATGAAAAGCTTTTTCCCAATATCCAAATTTATATAGCTCTTTGAAATAAGTTACAAGACTTCAATCTCACGGTGGCTCAGAAGCGATAGCCGAGTTTCATCACTACTGGGCGGGGTATGGAGACTCTCCACATGTTCATAAAGTTTTTAGAATTCTTCAATGACACGTCCGATAATAGGGGTTTTCATCCAGACTTCTCCCCTTGCCAAAGCTCTTACACAGGATACGATTTTGGAGGGTCCTGAGATTCTCAGATAAAGTCCGCGAACCCCTTCCAGAATTGCAATCAGAGCCGATTCCTCAACATAATGATCAACGATGACCACGACCCGGGTATGAGTAATATTGTCGCGGATTCTCAATACGGACTTTGAATCTCTTGCTAATGCTTCTCTGTTAATCATTTGACTGTGAATCATAACATCAGGCTGACACTTACAAACGTCATTGGCGGCCACCTCGGAAATAGGGACCTCCTTGCGAAAATCCGGCCGCAGATAAGCTACGCAAACCTCGATGTCCTTTTCCTTTCGCCAAGGCCAAACTATCTTCGAAAAAATCCTTATAATGGTCGATCATAGCAACAGTGATGAGTTCTTTTTCAGACATGATAGCCTTTTGTGCGTTGAAATGTACTACTACTTTAGTTGTAGATCAAGTTAAATTCTAAAGGAGCTACGTCTATTGAATGAGATTTTTTAGGGTTGGACTGCCATTAATTTCTGGTTTATGCAAAGCCAGGGCATAAAAATATTTACCACCGGATTTTGCACATCCATTTTTAACACACAGCTCTTTTATATTTCCAAGAGTCCATCCCCAGGAACTTATGTAATTGCTGTCATATTCCGGCAATTCCCCGCTTACGAGAATCAGCACCTGTCCTTGCTTTTTAGCCCGATCAAATACATCTGGGGCCCAATATTGAAACATTAGACTATCCTCACCGAAGATGTGACGTCCCACAGTATAATTTATCGCCTCGGATTGAGCAGCTTCAGGCTTGATTTTGTAACGATAAAAGGATAGTTCACTGGCAGTTTTGTTCTTATCCATTCCTACAACAAACGGTTCGACACCGGTCGCTGTTTTGACTCTGTATCCTATATCATCAATTTGTAAAGCAAGATTCTTCCATCCAACCATATAATCAAGGCTGTTCGAATGAATTTTGTATATCCACGGGGCACCCACCGCCAGGTAAGACAAAAGTAATATATAACAAAATATCAAACATAGAATGGTAGGGAACCATGACTTTTGAATCACTTTATCAAGACGATCGTGTGATGGACTGAAGGAAATCATTTTCCAGGATATCATTGGGATAACTGCTAACCATAGCGGACCGGTCCAATTAAGTTTTACCTCACGGCCGAAACTGAACAACAAAAAAACCAGAAAAGGGGTGAGCGTAAAGATCCTAATGAACAAATTTCTTTGCATTTCCAAAGCCTCCATTCCTTTTGCTTCTGTCCTGCCGCTAACCATTTCCCGGAAAGCCGATACAGCGCCGACAGGCGTCAAGAGTATGAGAACGCTTCCTATCAAATTTGGCAAATTAAAGGTAAATTCCTCCAGAAGCCTTCTCTCTCCCTGAAAAAAAAAAGAAATCCAATGATGCTCAGAGTTCCATACTATCACGGGAAGAAACAGCAGAATTGAGATAAAAAAGGCGATAAAAGTTTCCTGTCTTAAAAGCCAATATCTGGACTGCCGGTCAAGTAGGATAAATAACAGGGTCGCCGGAAACAATAAAGCCACCGTATATTTGGACAGCAATCCCAGACCCATGCAGAGTCCCACCCCAATCCAGCATAAGCTTTGACGTCCTAAAAGAGATCGTTCCAGAAAATATAAAGCGCCGGCCCAGCATGCGACCAATGGAGTGTCCGGTGTCATTAAAAAACCGGCCACAGTGAAAAAAGGAAGGACCGAAAGCAGGATAATGGAAGCAAAAGCGGCGGCTTTGTTAAAGAGATTTCTTGTTAGGTTAAAGCAAAAAAAAGCGCTTACAAACCACAGTATATATGCGCCCAAACGTACCCCAAATTCGGTATCTCCAGCAATTCCCGTAGTAATCCATATGATCCACCCTACCATCGGTGGATGGTCCAGATAACTCAATGCCAAATGCTTCGAAAAAAGCCAATAATAGGCTTCTTCAGGAAGCAGTTCAATGGAACCAAGATAGCAGAGGCGCAAAAGCAACATACCTCCGGTGATCCATAGGGTTGCCGACACCAGGGATACCAGCCGGCTTTCACGAGTTTCACTTTTAAAATCCTGAGACCTCACTCAAACTCCATGAGTTCGTAAAAACATTTTCCGGAGATTAATTCTTCTCAGCTTGCCGGCGCGCGATTTAGATACAGCAAATCATGCCAACAGCTTTCATTGGCTTCCCCTTGATATCCCCTTCAATTCATCCTTTTTCTCAGATTCCTGCTTCAGTTGTATCATCTCTAGCACATTGCCCACGGCCTTCCGAACCTCACGGGAATAGCCTTTTACATTTAGGAATCGTGGTTTGGATATGCTCTTCAATGTTTGCATCGTCTCCGGGGAACCGATACGCCAAGAGCCTTGCAGATTTTTTCATTCAGAAGGATATAGTGGAAATTCCTGTCGGCAGCTATCTGCGATATACTCCCCTCTATTTTGGCTTCTTCCGGTTTTTGAACCATGATCTCAATGAAAGTTATTAGCTCCGATACCTCCAACCCCTTATTGAATGTTACACTTTTTATGTTGTGATTATGGAGCATCTCCAGAAACGCCGCCACCTGAGGTTTTTCCTGATCTTTTTGGCTTAAAGGTCCCCCATTCACGATGAGATCCCTTTCTGATACGCCAAGGACCATAGAATCCACCATTTCAAAGGTCGCTTCAAAGGCTGTCCAGAGCCGCTCGATAGTATTGTGGATCATGACACTAGTGGGAGGATAAAGGCGGAAGGTGACAAGGGCGGTGTTTAGAATAAACATCGTATCCAGCACCTTTTGGTTTACATTATGGTATTCCATTTCCCCCTCATAATATCATAGTCACATTACTGGCATTCCAGTCCGATTTTCAGGTTATCGAGATCGTTATTAAGAATATCAAAGAAAGAGACACCTTGATCAAATTGATCCCTGGCCAGGTTATGAGCAGCGTTTAAGAGAAGCATTCTGGTATTGGTTTCATGGGAAATGGTTTCAGCAATCTTAGGACTGGTCAATTCCTCATAAAAAATATATTTAGTTTTTTTTCTTTTGATCTGTTCTACAAGATTTTCCAAGTTACGCGCTGTCGGCTCTGTATCCGGAGCAAACCCTTGAGCAGCCGTATATCTCATACCATAACGATTAGCCAGATAACCGAAAGCATAGTGGCCTCCATAAAAAATCTCCCTGACTTTGCAAGTTGCAAGAACAGTTTTATAAGCAGAATCCAATTCAGTTAGCTTGCTGCTGTATGCACCGGCCCTCTGTTCAAGAAAGTTCTTCTGAGCAGCTTTGGCTTCCAATGCCTGTGAGATGTTTTTTACCATTACTTTGGCATTGTCAAAATCAAGCCAAATGTGTGGATCGTGCGATCCTACAAGTTCATCGGCATCATGAAATACTCCCGAAATCATTCTTATGCCTTGGGTTGAGTCAACAACAACAAGATTTTTATTGGCAATGCTCCTTATGATTCTTTCAGCCCACGGCTCCATAAATTTGCCGGTATATATGAAAACATCTGCCTTGTTGATTTTTAAGAGATCACCAGGCTTGGGTTCAAACGAATGAGCTTCCACTCCAGGCGGTAAAAGTAAGGATACTTCCGCTTCATCCCCTCCGATATTCCTGGCCATATCATAAAGAGGGAAAAGTGTGGTGATCACTTTGATTTTTTGCTTTCCCTTATCAGGTGATATATTTGCAGGGTGGTAAAAAAATATGCGGCCCAAACAACCATCGCGCAGATAATAATACCCATACCCGGAAGCAGCTTATTTTTCATAATTCATTCCTCCTGTGAAGCCGCAAGCAAATGAAAATAATGCTCTTCCTCCTCGAAGGTCCGGTTGATCTGAGCGCCCTTCACAAAGATTGGTTCATAAGCTTTTTATTCTTTGTCTAACTTTGCCCCAGGATTTTGTGATCAGGAAGCTTTCTTCCATATTATCTGCCATTCGAACGAATTTTGGCCATGGAATGGCAAAGGTCAGTACTTCGGGAGGAACACAAGGCCGGGCAGAGACATCAAACATACCCAGCACCGTACAAGGTCGCTTGAATTGGAGTTCATGGTAAGGATAATAGACTATGCTACTGCAACCGGCACCAAAGGGAGCAATGACCTTGTTGTTTTCCGTTTCATCATAATTTGCCAAAGTGAAAAGACCTGAAAGGACATCCGGGGGAGCAAAGAAAATGATCACCAACGGTTCATCATTTTCTTCCATGGAGTCCCACCGTTTGAACACAATATATTCGGCGGGCGCTTTAAACAGGGTCTGTTGCTTCATGATCTCTTTAACAAGTTCCGGCGACTTTTTATATCTTTCACCCTCAAGTTTTCCCGGAATACCATACGAAAGGAAATATTCAAAATCGGGTGCCTGCTTATCCTCGAAGCCCAGGTATCGCCTTCCGCCGCCACAGCCTATTGTATGGACATCGAAACATCTGGTATTACCCTTACGTACACTTGCCAAATCACCGATGATACAGTGATGCCCCACGGGGGGCTTTAACATGCTTTTTTCTTCTTTTCCATTTGTGTAGTAAAATCCGATGGGCAAATCCGCTCCAGAAAAATATTTATTCCATTTCTGCTCAAATTCATTCCTGAATTTCTTTTCCATGGCGATCCTCCTTCACCTTTAAATATAACATCTCCCGGATTCATGTCTAATAAAAATATATAATACGATAGGATCAGGCAATGATTCAGGAAGGAGGCCGTCCACATTTCATTCAATTTTCCTTAACGTTTCATTCCAGAATTTCATATTTCAAGTGGCCTGTTTTGTCTTACTCTATAGGATATGAGTTACCATGGTTAAATAAATACAATAAGTTATAGAAATTGATGGTCCTTATTTCATG
>JBEKJA010000122.1:0-8734 GCA_050011475.1 Syntrophales bacterium | reverse complement strand
CCCTCGCAGGCAATAAAATCCGCACCTCTGGCAAAGGCCTTTTCAATAACCATAAAACAACTGTCGGTAACCATGCGCGCCAGATCATGCGCCAACTGCGGATTGAGGATGTAATCCATCAGCAGTTTCTCCATGGATCCTCTGAGCGTCCATGACAGCTTAAACGTGGCAGGCATATGGTAGGCCACAGCTTTATTAGGGAAGGTAGCCCTCAACAAATCCAGCATCATGAAATCAGAATCTTCCGGAAGGCGCATTCGGAAATCCTTAATATCCTCCTGCATCTTGATTGGACCGTCCACGGGATAGGGTTCCCCGAAATCGCTCAGGTGGTAGACGACGCCAATCGAGTCACTCATATGTTCGTTGTCCAGCCGCTTGCGGGGGGCCAGGGAAACAGCGGTCACTCCATCCAAGTCTAGTTCGCGTACAAAGGTAAGCAAACCGTTCAAGAGCTGGAAGCGCTCCGTATCATTCATGTCCAGGTTCAATTTGAGCGGCGGCAGCATCTCATCCGCAAGGAAATGTCTGGCGATCCCGATGATCGAAGGCTCATTATAAGCCATTTCCCAGATGGGTACCATATCGGGTTGACCGCGATCGAGTGCAGTATGTATCCTTTCTCTTCCGTTCATTTTCAGATCCTCTATTCATCCATTATTTTATCAGTGCGAGCCTGCAAAGTGTTTTCAGGAAGCTTTTTCCACTTCCTGCAGAGCAAGATCCTGATAGGTGTGGAATAGCTTGTGGCAGAATATGTCCCATCGCCGGCATATTTCAATGGTATTATCGTTCATCGTAAAGAGATCGGGGTGGGCAAGAAGCTCTGTGATTTCATCAGACAATTCATCGATCAAAGCCTGATCCAAACCGGTTAGAATATTACCGACAAATTCGGGAGGAGCATACCAATCCATCACCCGTTGCAAGTCCCTGTGAATCTGGGTAAGGAGAACATTCCTCGGGCCCTCCCACAATTCGTTGACGGCAGAGTCCCGGTAAAGGCGGGGCAGGGATGAAAAATCCTTCATGACGCCATGCCCGCGAATATTGACATTGCTTCGCGGATGATATCGGTGCTGTCCCAGGAAGCGGTAATTTTTTGCAGCATGATCAATTCCCGGATGTCAAAACGCCTCTTCCTCGATGATACAGGTTCGTCCGAAGCCATACTGCCTTTCAGACCTCCTTCAAGGCCCAGAAAGTCACGGTATATCTTGAAGGCGCCGGCAGTGGTTCTTCTAGCGGCATGATCCATTCTGTTGAGTTGTCCAGCCACCATGGGGAAGCGGCCGATAGTGGGACCGAAGGCCTGTCTGAATTCAGCATATTTCCCGGCCTCCAGGACGGCGCGTGTCATGAAGGCTGCAGCTGACAATCCAACAGTCAGACGGGAATAAGTCAGAACGATTCCGACAACATTGGATACTCCTTTCTCCAGGGGTCCTACGGGATATGCAATGGTGCCATTGAAGGTTAGTTCGCCTGTTGTCAGTTCGCTGGTCCCGATCTTCCATTTAATCCGATCGATCGTAAAGTTATTTCGAATTTCCTTCTCTCTGCTGCCAGGAAGCCAGAAAGGGATGACAAAAAGAGCAACTTTATCCGACCCCGACGGCTTGGCCGTAACAACGGCATAGTCGGCATGTGTCGCCGAGCAAAAGAACTTTGTTCCATATAGACGCCAGGCACCCGATTCATTGACTGCTTCAAGTACATTGGCCGGAACGTCGGAACCGCCCTGAATTTCCGAAAGATACTGGGCTCCGATGGCGAATTCTCCATTCAGGCCTTCTTTACAGTGTTCGAGCACCCGTTTTGTCTCCGGGGTGTCGGCAAATTTCTCCAGGAGCATGACGAGCCCTTCGGTACAAGTCATGGGACAGGCTACACAGGATTCTCCATTCTGGTAAATAAGGTACATTTTAATGAGTTTGACCCACGGCAAAGTATTATCGGAAAAAAATGCTTCGGAAAATACTTCTTTTTCCATAATCTCCGTGTCCAGGGGGCGAACAACCCGATCAATGCGATGATGATGCCCATCATAGTGCATCATATAAGGGCGATTTTCAGGCCATGCGATCCTTTCGGACATATCCCGCCACCGGAATGAAACTTTTTTTGAAATCCGGCGGGCTTCAGCATCCACTTTTTCCCATTCGCTGTCGGTAAAAACGCGCACTACCTTTTGGATAAACGGATCATCCAGATAGTAATCCACGTTTCGTCTCCATTCCAGGAACTCATTAAACGTGTAAGGATTGTTTCGATCCGGTAATGACATGTTCACCTCTCTGAATAAATTTTGATCTTTATATTATACATCGACACTCATACTTTTTCAGTATGTTTTCTCTGGAGGCTATAGAAGAAACCATATAGTGTCAATAATTTTACCGTCAATATTCAATCTTATCTTGACAAAGGTCGCCGTTCGCACTATCGAATTATACAAGCTAAAGATCGAGAAATCCCGGCCGTCGAACAACAGCAGAATTCTACCTCAATCGATGTAGAAATTAAGCTCCGACTCATATGAAAAAGTCAGATCTTCTTATTATCCTTCTTGGTTCCACATTATTCCTGTCGGTACAGAGCGCATTTGGTGAGAGTTTGTATTACGGCGCAGGCGGCTCATATGCCTGGCAGAGATTTAATACGGATGATCTCAATAGACAGTGGTCACCTTTCGGATTCGACGTAAAATTCAGTGATGCACCAGGTACCTTTATTAAAATGGGTTATGATTTTGATGAAAAATTGGCCGCGGAAGTAGAAGTAGGCTATTTATATGATTTTAATTATGATCAGAAGAGATTCGTCTGGGGAGCCCCATGGGACCCGAGCGCTGTATCACCCGGACCGTTTTATAAGGTACCGATTCGCAATAAGGGAGATGCCGATGTCGCAACACTGACCGCAGCCGGTAAGTATGGCATACCGGTCACCGAGGATGCAAAACCTTACATCATTGCTGGTGGTGGCCTTATGTACTGGCATCTGGAAGTTTCTGATACGACATCCGGCTATTATCTGAGCAATTCGGAAACAAACCTGGGGGGATGTGCAAAGGTTGGCGCAGGCATTGAGTTCAAAGCCTGGCAGGACTACTCAATTATTGCGGAGGGAAGTTATGTCGCAGGTTTTGGAGACGTGGATAAAGTACGTTTTATCGTTCTTGAAATTGGACTGATCTATCGTCCACCTGCTTCATCTGCTGCAACATTGCCGATAAAAAAGATTGAGCCGGAGGCAAAGCGTTATTGAAATCACGGCCTTTTTTAGGCCGCGCCGGTATAGGATATCTCAAAAAAATATAAGAACACTTTTTACATCTTGATTTTTCTTTTATTCTCCATTTCCATAGTTGCCTGCAGTGGTGGCGGTTCCGCCAGTGCAGGCACATACACTGTTTCTGGGACGATTTCTTCCGGCGTATCCGGCGTCATCGTATCCATAATAGGTCCGACTTCCAATTCCACGACAACGGATCATGGAGGACACTACACCTTTGCCGTACCCAATGGCAGCTATACGATAATACCTGAAATGGGAGGCTATCATTTTGATCCGGATAAGCTATCCGTAGCCGTTGCGTTCTAATCACAACAGAGTGATAAAAAAATCAAAAACTTACACGTTAGAAACTTTTGCCTCTCCGCTATTTGTGACCATTTTGTGACCGGTTCCCTCAAAAATGGTATTTTCTAACTTGCACACTGCATCCTGATTTTCCGTCTTGATGAAGTGAGCATATACGGATAAAGTAATGGACGGATTAGCATGGCCTAAACGATGTTGAATGTAAGTAATGCTCTCCCCCTGATCAAATAGCATACTTGCATGGCAATGTCTTAGATCATGGAAACGAATGTCGGGCAATTGTGCCGCCCTTAATGCCGGTTTGAAATGGTTAACCATTAGTTTTCCTGCATTTATGGGATTTCCTGCCATATTTGCGAAAACAAGATCAAATTTATTAGGTAGGCTTGCCAGTTTCCATTTTGCCAACTCTCGGATAACAGCCGGTGATAGGTCTATAGTCCGTATTGACCCCTTAGTCTTTGGTGAGAAAACCCGGCCATGATTAAAAGTCCGGCGAATGTGAAGTTGCTTACGTTCAAAGTCAATGTCTTCCCATTTAAGCCCCAGAATTTCTCCTTGTCTTGCACCAGTCATAACAGCCACTAAGAACAGGGTTTGATATTCTTGATCGGTTGTCGCTTCAAGTAATGCCCTTATCTGCTCTGGTGATAATACTGTGATTTTGTTAGCCCTATCATCATCAATCGTCTTTCTCGGCCTCTCTGCGTCCCTGACCGGATTACTGTCAATCAACCTGTGACGCACAGCATAGGCCATGATCTGATTCAATGTGACCAGTATCTTGCGAAGCTGTCCCAAAACCATCTTTTTAGCCTGGCGTGCTGCAACCCATTTCTCGATGGTTGCAATGTTTATTACGTTGATCTTGAGGTGATCCAGGTCCACAAAGTGGTTTCTTGTGTGACCCTCGTACATTTCCCAAGTAGTGGCCCGGACATTCGGTTTCTTGTGTTCAAGCCATTCTTTTGCGACCTCTGCAAAGGTAGGGGTCTTTTTATCGTGTAGGAAAGCCCGGCGCATGATCTTTTCTTCAATGTCTCGAAGTGTCTCCCGTGCCTCTCCCTTTGTTGTACCTTCTTTCAATGCTTTGCGGTATCGCTTGCCGTGCTGATCGTAACAATCTATGACCCAACGTCCCCGCCTTTTTGTGATGCAAGCCATTTTCTAAATCCCTCCCTTTCTCCCATGCCGTAAATGACGGTTCAAATGGGGCCTATTTTAAGCGATCTTACCTTCTTACCTTGAGTATTCCCCCTTGCCAAGTAAATCAATGTTGTTTTTCCCCTCACCCCCCTCTTTAAAATTAAAAACCCCTGAAGACCTCTCACGGGCATAGGACCCGCCCGAAATGTCACCGTTCCGGGTATCTTCAGGGGCTTCTTGTATTTGTTTGTTTTTCATTTACCTATATTCTGATATATTGATTCATTTATATAAATAATAATTTATATAAATCTTGTCAACCTTTTTTATCTTGATTTCTTGATTTGATTAAATTATTAGAATCAATATGGAAAAGAAAATGTTCACAACCCAAGTAAATAACGCGTTACTAAAAGACTTTAAGAAACTCGCCATTGATCTTGAAAGGCCAATCAATGATATTCTTGAAGAATCTATGAGTGATCTTCTGAAAAAGTATGAGAAGAAACAGAAAAAGTAGGTTGACCTTCCAGATAATCTACTTCCTGAAGTCGTGTATTTATAATTTTGCGTGTTTATGTAGAAGTTTAACCGTAATGATCAAAATGGCAGAATTCTAACTTAACATGTGTTACAAGTATCGGCGTAGCTCATCTTCGTGAGTGAATCCGAGATGAATGAACCTATTCAATACGCACAGTAAAAACGAGTACCAAGGCTGGATTACGTTCCCTATTATTCGATGTATTCAGGGTCCTCAAAAAATGAATCTATGGGTTGGTCAGAGCAATCGTATGATAGGCACCGGCCCCAACAATGGTCCCTCCGGTAATATTGCGTACCTGTTCGGGTGTCGAACGGTTGCTTGTTGTTCCGTCACCCAGTTGACCATTTGTGTTCTCTCCCCATGTGTAGACAGTGCCGTCCGGTTTCAGCGCAATCGTATGAAATGCCCCGCTTGCAATGGCAATCACCCCACTCAAACCGCTGACTTGCACCGGAGTGAAGCTATTCATTGTCGTTCCATTGCCTAATTGCCCTCTTCCATTCTGCCCGATAGTCCATACCGTCCCGTCCGACTTCAGAAAAACCATATGCGAGTAACCGCCCGCCATTGTTTTGACACCATCAAATTTGTCAATAAGCATAGGTGATAAACTATCTATAAATTCTCTGCCTATAATAGGAATTCCGCTGTAATCCGCACCCCATATAAATACTGTTCCATCAAACACCATCGCCATGGAACTGTAGTAACCACATGCAATCTGTACTATCCTACCCGTTATAATAGATTTCGGGATGTACGTATCAACATTGGTCCCATCACCCAATTGCCCAAAATAATTGAACCCCCATGAAAAAACGTCTCCACTGGAATTCAGGGCCATTGAATATTCAAAACCCGCAGCAACCGACTCAATATTCTTCAAGACCATCACCTGCACAGGCAGAGGCCTGTCTGTTGTGGTATTATCCCCCAACTGTCCATAATTATTGTGTCCCCATGCCCAGACGGTCCCGTCGCTTTTCAAGGCCAGTGAGTGATATTGACCTGCAGCAATGGCCTTTGCGCCTGTAAAAACTTTTACCGGTGTTTTTTTGCCCGTTGTAGTTCCATCACCCAACTGCCCATAGTCATTATCACCCCAAGCCCAGACTGTCCCATCAGCCGTCAGGGCAAGCGTATGATATTCGCCTCCGGATACAGCTATTATAGCACTTAAACCACTGATCTGCACCGGAACCGGGCTACCGATAACCGTTCCATTACCCAGTTGACCATAGCCATTCATCCCCCACGCCCATGCGGATGCTGCTGGAGTTGGAGGAGTAAGAGCAGACGTGGAAGGAGAATTATCTCCACCTCCACCGCAGGCAGAAAGAACCATGATAAACATCAATATCATAACCAATCCTGCCAATGGTTTAACTTTCATTGGTTCTCCCCTGACTTACTGGTGTTAATATAGTGACTTAAAGGGTTAAAATTTACTATATTAAAACTCTATATTACTTAAACAGCAAGGAATATTTTTAACCAATAAGTACCTAATATTATCTCTTGCTGATATTATATTATTCATATGACAATTAGAGGCGAAATTATGAACTCAAAAAGATATCCCAATACATTGTTTGTTTTCTGTATCCTGTTTTTGATGGTTTCTGCCTGTGCATACAAATCAATTAAACAGGGTGTATCAATCAGCGAAAATAGAGTTGCTCGGAGTATTATTGACGGCAAGACAACAAAACAGGAAGTTCTGCTTGAGTTCGGTACCCCAACAAAGACAATTGATAATGAAAAGATGTTTTTCTATGAATGGACTGAAGAAAGTGAAGCAAAAATTCCCTTATATAAGGGAACAACAACTTACCTCAATCAATTGATCATTGTTTTTGATGAAACGGATGTTGTTAAGAATCACCGGATTTCGGAAGTATCAGCTGGATCTCAAAGAAGTATAGGTGGTGAGACGAAAACCCCTTAAACAAATGTTACATCTTCTGAAGTATCACATGACAGTACGTGTCAACTCGTGTATTAACTTCTTCCTGAAATGTTGTTTCTCTTATTTTCTCAAAGCATACAACATTTCAATCAGAAATAATCAAAATACTGCAGACCTCTAACTTAACATATGGTACAAGTATCGAGGGTAAGTCAGCCATCGCTGTGAGTTACGTTAGCTAACGGTTTTCGATCTTGGATAACACAGCTACATCATAACTTGGCATAGCAGTGTCAAAAAAAGGGGAGGGGTAAAGATGAATGTAAGGGTAATTGAAGCAACTAAAAAGATGTGTCCCTTTATTAGAGGAGAGGTAGTGAATTGTAAGGCATTTAACTGCATGATGTGGGTGTGGTTGGAAAGTGAACAGACTGCGAGTGAGTACGATGAGAAGAGAATAGGTAGTTGTGGTTTGATTCACCAAGATGTGTTTCCCGCTGATTTAATGGACACACCGTAAAGCGGGAGAAAGCGTTGAATTGACTCTGGTGAGGGCATGTTTTTGCAAAGCTGAGTGTTACTTCCTGTAATCGAGAGGCTCACCATTTCCATCAGAATACAAGCTTTCAAGTGGTAATCAATTGATTCTATTACTGAGGATTTTATTTGTTTATAGGAGGAAGAAGTTTGCAGCACAAAACGAATTTGATCCGATTATGTTTTTGTGAATTATAGGATGAAAGGCGCAACATAAACGAATCCATCACTACTTGATGCTTTCAATAATGGACAAATATTTTCTTGAAAAAAGGGTATTTTTAAGAGATCCTCAATAATCATAAAAGTGACCCAAAAGTGCTGGATTTCCTTTTTTGATCTTGTTAGATTTCAGATTTAGGATAGGGTAATGGACTATAAAATTGCAAATTTTTATCTCTCTTTGAAAACAAATGGCAATACAGACGTTATTGATATCACTACCAGGGTATTAAAAAAAGTAACTGAATCAGGAATTACAGAGGGACAGATTCTCATTTTTGTACCCGGTTCAACAGCATCTATCACAACGATCGAATATGAAAGCGGCGTTGTTCAGGATTTGGAAGAAGCTATTGAACGCCTTGCACCGGAGGGAATCTTTTACCGGCATAATGCCAGATGGGGTGATGGAAACGGTTATGCTCATGTGCGAGCCGCCCTATTGGGGCCATCCCTGACAGTTCCTCTGATTGATGGACATCTTGTACTTGGGACTTGGCAACAGATCGTCCTTGTTGACTTCGATAATCGCCCAAGAGACAGAAAGATACTGGTGCATATTTCAGGAATCTAATCTTCCAAAGACAAACAGATATGCTTGCCGCCCCCATGCGCTAACCTACCGCGTCTTTATTTCTCTAATGTAAAGGGCCAGATATGCCACAACGCTTAGGAATCAGCGATTTACTGCCCTGGATTGCCGCCATAGCGGGAGGCATTATGGCGTTCCTAGGCTACGCCGGCTTTGGCCATTTCTACCTCGAGTG
>JBEKJA010000121.1:0-7408 GCA_050011475.1 Syntrophales bacterium | reverse complement strand
ATCCGCGATCATTTCCCGGGAGAATTTTGCAGCCGCCTTGCTCATGGCAGCCGCATAATCTTCAGCCCCATCCGACTGCATCGGTTCTTCGATCCTATATTCCTTTGAAAATGCGGTACGTTCAGCTATGTCTTTTCCCTTCATATCGGATAATGTCATACGTATCGTTAGTTTGACCAGGGCCCTGCCCTCCTCCTCCACCCTCAAGAATTCCATGATTTCATCATGCAGGACAAACCTTGCCAATTGAAGATCGCGCCATGAATAGACGGCTGTGAAAATACCGATGCTTCGGAGGTCACTTGTTATACTGTCCGTCAACATATCCGTGGGTCTTACCCGCCATCGGGCATACGTATAGACTTTTCGCGAGAACTGTTTTGGACGATAGACCATTGAAAAACTGTCGCTGTCCTGAGAAGCCGAAAAACGCTCAATTTTAAGGGACTCTTTTAAGGGGGATTCGTTCTCCACCTTTGGTGAGGAATACTCAAGAACGAATTGATTCCCCATGATGACCGTTTTTGAGCCTCCAACGCAGCCTATGAAGAAAACAACCATCAAAAAGATTCCTGAAACGACTGTACGCCTCATGAAAGATTTCATTGCACTTCCCCAAATCTCTTATTCATTGTCCACCTCCCTTCCTGTCCTCAGGAGGAACCCGTGAAAATATTACATCACCGGGGCTGACCTGCATGCGTTCCATCAGGAGTTGCATTTCCCCAGATACCTGCCGGAGATTTTCCATGGTGAGCTGTGTCTCCTGTGCCACGCTCCTTGTGCGTTCACTGAGATCACCGACCCATTGCCGGGTCATTTCACCCTGTTCGGTAAGTTTGAAGGCATCAAGATCACGATGAAGTTGCTGCACCAGAGACCGTGATTCCGCCATTACATCCTTTGTCTCCTGAAGCACATCTTCCACCTTACCTTCCCCCATGATCCGGTCTATCCGGGCCATGGTTTTCTCCAGATGGCCGGTTGTGGATTCGATATTTGAGAGAATCTGGGTGGTTCTTTTATCCGATGCTATATTCCCCATACGATTTACCAGGATTTGGACGCTATTCACCAAACTCTGAATATCAATTTTTTTAAGCTTCTCCAGAAGCACGTCCACATCCGAAAGAAAGCGCTTTGTACCCGACGGCTTGGAGGGAATCACCGTATACGGCGACTCGAAGCTGAATTTTGGGAACGTGGCGGATTCTCCTTTTTCCCTTTGGTCGAGCTCGACAAAAACTATTCCAGTGATGCCGGCAGCTTTGAGTTGAGCTGTGAGATTATCGCCATTTAATCCCCCAAGATCAACTTTCATGACCACCGCGATAAGCCGGTTATCCGGCGCCACACTGATACGCTGGACCCGACCCACTTCCACCCCGCGAAATTTGACAATGGAATCCGGAGAAAGCCCTTGAACCGATTCATCAAAATAGGAGACATATATTTTCCCTTTTTGAAAATAATTCGTCGCTCCCAGCCAGATAATGGTTCCTGCCCCGATTAACAAACCTATTGTCACAAATAAGCCGGTGATAAATAATGTAGTTTTTTGGGATTTCATCAGTGGTCCGCCTCCATGCTCGATGCTGGGGACCGCCGGTTGAAGAAATCACTCACCCGGCGATCTGCTGATGTCTCCTTCAGAATCTTCGGATCCCCTTCTGCTATGATACCCTTTGCATCTTTATCCAACATAATAACCCTGTGGGCAAGGCAAAATATGGATTCAAGCTCATGGGTTACCACAACCATCGTAGTACCCATTCCTTCATTGATGGACCGTACCATGAGGTCCAACTCGGCTGAAGTTACAGGGTCCAGTCCGGCGGAAAGTTCATCAAAAAAAAGAATCGTTGGATCCAATGCCATCGCCCGGGCTATGCCAGCCCGTTTTTTCATACCGCCCGAAAGCTCCGATGGAAGATACTCTTCATAACCCGATAGGTAAACCAGCCCGAGTTTCATTCGAACAATCTGATCAATAACCTCCCGGGAAAATGCAGTATGCTCCTTTAGTGGAAGTGCAACATTCTCCGCAAGAGTCATGGAGCCAAGCAGGGCACTTGATTGGAATAGTACACCCATTTCCTTTCTTATTTGCCGCATGGTTTCATCATCCGCAGTGGCCAGATCGACCCCATTGATCAAAACTCTTCCCGACTCAGCGCGGAGTAATCCAATAAGATATCTCAGCAAAGTTGACTTGCCGCAGCCGCTGCCACCGACAATCACAAAGATTTCACCAGGAAACACCTGGAAAGATACTTTATCCAGGATCAAATGGTCTCCATATGCCGCCTGGAGATCTTCTACTACTATAACGGGTTCTTTCCCCATTCCCATGAACCCTTTTTACCCTATATTAAGATAGTGGAACATGATGGCAAAAACGGAATCCACGATGATGGTAACGAAGATCGCCGACACAACCGCTGATGTGGCCGCTTCACCAACGGCTTCAGCCCCGCCTCGTACCTGGAACCCTCGGTAACATACAATCGTTGTAATCATAAAAGCAAAAAAAAGGGATTTGACTATGCTCCAGGTAATATCCACGGCATGCATTGTTTTTATTGTCTGATTTATATACGCATATGCCGTCAGATCCAGCCCCGTTACCCCGACAATCAATCCTCCCAGGATTCCAAGAATGTCGGCGTAGATTGTCAATAAGGGAACCACAATCAGGGCCGCCAGAATTTTGGGGACAACAAGGAACCGGTTTGGATCAAACCCCATGGTCCGAAGAGCATCCACTTCTTCATTGACCATCATAGTGCCGATTTCCGCAGCAAACGCCGATCCGGAACGGCCCGTAATCACAATGGCTGTCATGATCGGCCCGAGTTCCTTGATGATCGCAATACTCACGAGAGAGGCTACGTATATATTGGCACCGAACTGTTTCAACTGCAATGAAGCCATAAATGCCATGATCAGACCAACCAGCAGCCCGATCAGCCCGACAACGGGAAATCCATCCACCCCGGCCTTTTTTATATAATCAAGAACCGCATTCCATCGAACGGAGCGGGGATAAAAAGCGGACTGTATCAGAGCACGAATAATCTCCCCGAGAAAAATCATGAGTTTGTAAAATCCTGCTCCCATCTGTTCGGCTTGTGCGCCAATCATTACAAAGATATTCCATCTTTTTCGCTCGTTGCCTTTTGCAGGCTGAACAGTAAGCGCCGCTTCATAAAGATTGATAATGCGCCGATTCTTGTCCGTACCGTAAACAATCTCAAACGGCACATTTTCTTTTTCCATCTTCTCCAGTAATTGATGAATCAACAGAACTCCTGAAGCATCGATGTATGATACACTGGAGAGATCAACCTTCAATCGTGCAGGAATTCTGGTTCTGAGAGCGCTGTCGCAGAAGGAGGAAAGCTCCTTGAAGTGCTCCCGTGACATTCGGCCCAGAAAGGACAAGGTTGCTTCACCAGTCTCTGATATGTTGATATACACAATTTGTTTATCAGCCATATGGCCCCTTTTTTATGAAGCCGTCAGTTTCTCTTTCCAGTTCTGCAACTTTAACATCACTTCAAGAGGCGTCATCTTAAGGAGGTCCATCTCGCGAATCTCATGGATTACAGCCTCTTCATCACCTACAAACAGGCTTAGCTGCTTCTGCACATGCTCCAGTTGCCCCCCCTTCGCGCTGCGGGCGATTTTCGGCAATCCGTGCGCATCCCTTTCCCCCGTCTCAAGGTTCTTCAAAATCTCTTTTGCCCTGCTCAAAACTTCCGGAGGGAGTCCGGCAAGCCTGGCTACCTGGATGCCATAGCTGCGGTTCATTCCTCCTTCCATAACCTTGCGGAGAAATATAATGTGGTCTCCCCATTCCCGAACGGCAATATGGTAATTTTTCACACCATTTTTCGTATCCGTCAATTCTGTCAGTTCATGGTAATGGGTTGCAAATAGTGTCTTCGGACCAAGGCGGGGCGAGTCATGCAGGTATTCGGCAACAGCCCAAGCAATACTCAAACCATCAAAAGTGCTGGTCCCCCTGCCGACTTCATCCAGAATGATGAGGCTGCGGGATGTGGCTTCCTTTAATATTCGGGCGACCTCGTTCATCTCAATCATGAAGGTGCTCTGTCCGCGGGCCAGGCTGTCAGATGCTCCAATGCGTGTGAATATTCGATCCACAACGCCAATCCTAGCCGAGGCAGCCGGTACGAAACTTCCCGTTTGCGCCATCAGAACGATCAGAGCAATTTGACGGATAAATGTTGATTTGCCGGCCATGTTAGGGCCTGTTATGATGAGTAAACGATTCCGGTCGCGGTCGAGATATACATCATTGGGGACAAAACCGTCAGGAAGGGGCGTGCGTTCCACAACCGGATGACGACCCTCCCGGATATCAATCACATCATCCGCCGCCATTTCCGGACAACAGTAATGATACTTTACAGCAACCTCAGCCAATGATGCCAATGCATCAAGATCGGCAATGTGCGAGGCGGTAGCTTGAATCCGTCTGACATCCGCAGCGATGACATTACGAACTTCGACAAACAAATCATATTCCCGTTCCCTGCGCTTTTCATCCGCCTGAAGGACCGTCGATTCATATCCTTTCAACTCCTCGTTGATATAGCGCTCTGCATTGACAAGCGTCTGCTTCCGGATATAGTCCTCCGGAACGAGCAATACGTTCGCCTTGGTTACTTCAATGTAATAGCCAAAGATGTTATTGAATCCCACCTTAAGCGAAGAAATCCCGGAACGCTTTCGCTCCTTTTCCTCAAGCCTCGCGATCCATTGTTTGCCGTCACGGGTCAATGAAGTCAACCGGTCGAGTTCTTCATCGAATCCTTCCTTTATGATTCCTCCCTCACGAATAGTCAATGGCGGATCATCGACGATAGCCTTCTCAATCAGCCCGCAAATCTCCGGAACCGGATCTATACCCCGACGGATTTCCTGAAGCAACAGTGAAGCAGGTGTTTCAATGGTGGTAAGGATGTCGGGAAGGGCCTGGAGGGAGTTTTTCAAAGCCACAAGGTCACGCCCATGTGCCAACCCCATCGTCACACGCGCCGCAAGCCTTTCGAGGTCATATACCCGGGACAACAGTTTCTGAAGGCTCCCTCTAAGCAAATGCTGATCCGCAATCTCGGCAACGGCTACATGCCTTTGTTTGATGGGATCCACACGGACCAGCGGATGGGACAGCCATCGATAGAGACGCCTTCCCCCCATGGCGGTGACCGTTTCATCGAGAACATGGAAAAGGGACCCCTGTTTTCGCTGATCCTGAATGGTCTGAAACAGTTCAAGATTCTGTTTTGCAATTTCATCGATCAGCAGGACCTGGTCGCTCTGATACCACTGTATCTCATGTATATGATCGAGATGGCCCTTCTGGGTTTCCTCCACATAGCGGAGGATTGCGCCGGCCGCTGCACATGCCGGATGGTGCCCCGTATCAAACTGCTCAAGATCCGCTTTTTGGAAATAGGATTGCATTCTGGATTTCGCCTGCACAGGGTCAAAGTAATCGGCAGGAAAGAAATCGACACGGCCGAACGAGGCATTCCGGATCAGGCCTTGAACCTGACTGTCTTCAGAAAGATCTTCAGAGATCAATACCTCACGGAAATCAAATCCTGCCGTTTCCTCAAGAAAGGAATCTTCAAGGATGGATTCGGTAACGAAAAACTCTCCGGTTGAAATATCCAGAAACGCAAGGCCAAAGGTTCCGTCCTGACGGCAAAGCGCCGCAAGAAAGTTGTTCTGCCGGGCGTCAAGACACTCCGAATCCGCGACAAGACCGGGAGTAACCACCCGACTGACTTCCCGCCGGACAATGCCTTTCGCTAATTTCGGATCCTCAACCTGTTCGCAGATCGCAACTTTGAAGCCCCGCTCGATCAAGCGGTTGATGTAGGAAGAAGCTGCGTGATACGGTACTCCACACAGAGGGATCGCATCCTCCTTCCCCTTGTTACGGGATGTCAGAGTGATTTCAAGAATTTGAGACGCCGTGACGGCATCTTCAAAAAACATCTCGTAGAAATCGCCCATCCGAAAAAAAAGAATGCAGTCCGGATACTGAGACTTGATCTCCACATATTGCCGCATTGCAGGGGTCAGATCGTTCGTCACCGCCATTGATTGCCCCGTCTCTTCAGGTCAATCACATCCACTCTGCCGGAATCTCCGACCACGAGGTTGAGAATTGCACTGATGACACTAATGATCAGGGCTCCGAAGATCGCCGTCCAAACGCCATGTACTTCAAAGCCCGGGATGACTCCAGACACCATTTTCAATAACAAGGCATTGATCACAAACGTGAACAAACCAAATGTAAGTATATTGATCGGCAGAGTCAGTATGAACAGTATCGGACGGAGAAGTGCATTGAGTATCCCCAGCAATGCCGCAGCAAAAAAGGCCGATAAAAAACCACTAACATGAATGCCTTCCAGAAGATAAGATGCCGTCAGAATAGCGGCGGTCTGGATCAGCCAGCGAATCAGCAATCCCATGAAGGTCCTCCACGCAGAAAATACCTTTTATCAAAACTCCATGAACTGATCTTTCCTGGCCGCGCAGACAGGACATTCGTCAGGAAGGATTCCATCGGAGACGTAACCGCAGACCTCGCATACGTAATATGTCGTCTCCCTTTCCTCCATGAAATGATTCATGGCTTCCTTGTACAGCTTCGCATGCACTTCCTCCACATCTTTGCTCTGGCTGAAATGCAGCACGGCTGCCTTGTTTCCCGCCGCCTCCGCCTCTTTGACAAAGTTGTCGTAGGCAACCTCGGCTACATGCTGCTCCGATTCAAAACTTGCGGCAAGATTCTCTTCCGTGCTTTTGATCTCCCTGAGCAGCCGCAGTGCTCTTGAGCCATGAATTTCTTCAGACAGGGCTATTACTCTGAATAGCTTCTCCATCTGGACATAGCCTTCCTGTTTGGCTTTTTCAGCATAAACCTTCAGCCTCAGGGCTGCCTTCGCTTCACCCGTGTAAGCTTGATGAAGTGCATCCATAACCGGATCCATGTTGCTGCTCCTTATCGGTTTTCTTTGAACAAAATGCTGCTGCTTTAAGTTTTGCGGGAAATAGACTTACTCCGGTGAAAATTCACTCTTGGGCGACGCGCAAATCGGGCATACCCAATCATCGGGCAGGTCTTCAAATGGAGTCCCAGCAGCGATCCCTGATTCAGGATCCCCTTTTTTCGGATCGTACACATAACCGCAAACTTCACATACATACTTTTTCATAAGTATCTCCTCATTCCGTCTTATGATTGAAGTTTCTCCCACAATTTTGAAGCAAGCAGGCTCCCCAGGGAGTAGCATTTCATCAGCGCATCGGCATCGGGAACGTAACGGACTTTGATCGTTTCACCAACCTTATCCGC
>JBEKJA010000120.1:0-7421 GCA_050011475.1 Syntrophales bacterium | reverse complement strand
TCTCCGGCCGGATCGGCACAGAATACGGAATACCGCCGCCGATGAGAATACTCGCACGGTAAGCCGGATACCCAGGATCCGTAATGAGAACAATATCACCCGGATTGATGCAGGCCAGGATAAAGTGATGGCAACCCTCCTTCGAGCCGATCAGGCCCAGGATCTCTTTCTCCGGATCTACAGACACGTTGTAACGCTTTTTGTACCAATCAGCCACAGAGCGGCGGAAGCTCAGCATGCCTTTCTCTTCATCCGTAGGGTAGCGGTGATTTTGGGGATCGTGCGCAGTTTTGCAGAGCACCTCAATAATCGGGTCCGGTGTAGGTTCAACAGGATCACCAATAGCCAGGCTGATGACATCAATGCCGTCAGTCCTGGCTTTGGCGATTTTTTTTCGCAGTTCCATAAACAGATAGGGAGGGATTTTCGATAGTCTATCCGCAGTCTGCAAATCATGTCTCCTTTCAAAGGCTGTTAGTACTGGTACGCTTCATTCCAGAGTTGACCCTCATAGATTACCCGGGCCGCTCCTTCAAGATAAATCTTTGAAAATCCGCGCTCCGCTTTATCAAAATATACTTTTAAAATCTCCCTGCTTTTTACGATGACATCCACGGGGGATTCGATAAGGCCCTTCCATGAAGAAATCAAGGCAGATGCCACGGATCCCGTTCCACATGCTAAAGTCTCATTTTCGACCCCGCGTTCATAGGTTCTGATCCGGATGGTATGTTTATCAATCACCTCCACGAAGTTGGCATTCGTACCCTCAGGTTGATATCGATCATGGTATCGAATCTGACGACCTACCGTCTGGACGTCAAAATGTTCTATATCATTCACAAAATGAACAACATGCGGAACACCCGTGTTGATGCTGTTCACCTCGAAAGGGTGCCCCTCCATATTAATGAGTTGATTGATCCTGAGGTTATGAGGATCTGTGAGCCTCAGTTTGACGACCTCGCCCCTCACCTCTGCATCTATAATACCGGCACGTGTTTCAAAGGAGAGTTTCTCACCGGCAAAACCTTTCAAAAATCCGAAACGTGCAGCGCAACGGCCGCCATTGCCGCACATTTCCGCCTCCGAACCATCGGCATTGAAAAAGCGCCACCGGAAATCAACCCAATCCGATTTCTCAATAATTATGACTCCATCAGCCCCAACCGACCCGGCGCGAAGACAAATATTTTGGACAAAATCCGGTAAATTTTCTATGGCAAGAGACCCATACCTGTTGTCAATAAGTATGAAATCATTGCCGCTGCCCGTCATTTTGAAGAATTCAATCATGGCTTTCTCCCTGAATTCCTTTGGATAATACCTTTCATTGTAACTATCCGTTTCCATATAACACGAAATCGTCGCATGTCAATAATTTGCAATTCCCGTACCTGCCCGACAACATTGTATTCTATTTCTTATATCGTGATTTCAACAAGCTACGCATATCATTCTAAATAATATCTTTTTTATGGCACATTTATGTCCAATCCGAAAATTTGGAACAAAAATGTTATAATAACAAATCAACCCAGTTCAGGGGGATACAGGATTACGCTTCCTCCATACATAGTACAAAATTGTCACCCAAATTTACATTCGAGTCTACTTTTTCTGGAGTGTAATCTAAAAATACATAATGAATTCAGTTAAATATATGATTGGCATCATATTTGCTTTCTCTATCGAGCAATTGATAATGTTTAATTTTACCCTGGAGGCAGGTTTATGAATTCAGGCGACACCGCGTGGGTGCTGGTAAGTTGCGCACTGGTACTTTTAATGACACCTGCTTTAGCCCTTTTTTATGGAGGTATGGTTCGACGAAAAAACGTCCTTTCCACCTTGACCTTAAGTTACGTTTTTATGGCCCTGATAGGAATACAATGGATTCTTTATGGCTACTCCCTTGCTTTCGGTGCAGACATCAATGGATGGATCGGGGGATTGAATTTTATCGGATTTAATGGTGTAGGTGCTCTACCCAACGGCGATTATAGCAAAACCATTCCCCATGCTCTTTTTGCTGCTTTCCAGATGATGTTTGCAGTTATCACCCCTGCGTTAATCACCGGTGCCTTTGTAGAAAGAGTGAAATTCGGCAGCTTCCTGCTCTTCAGTCTGCTCTGGGCAACCCTGGTATACGACCCTTTGTGCCATTGGGTCTGGGGACAGGGCGGTTGGTTGAAGCAACTCGGAGTTTTGGATTTCGCCGGAGGGACGGTGGTACATATTGCAGCCGGCTTTTCAGCCCTAGCCTTTGCAATGGTTATCGGTCCGCGCAAAGGATTCGGAAAGTCTCCCATGGAGCCTCACAACATCCCTTTGACAGTCCTCGGCGCTGGATTATTATGGGTGGGCTGGTTTGGTTTTAACGCCGGCAGCGCTCTGGCTGCCGATGGCGTAGCGGTCAATGCTTTACTGACTACAAATACTTCGGCGGCTGCGGCCGGTCTCATCTGGATGCTGCTTAGCTGGTTGGATGGACGACCCAGTACTTTAGGAATCGCCACGGGAATGGTTGTTGGTCTGGCGGCTGTAACACCAGCTTCAGGTTTCGTCACACCGCTGACAGCCATGGTGATTGGCACTGTGGCTGCATTTCTATCCTATTACGCCATGCGCTTTCGAGACAAATTAAATATGGATGAATACTTAGATTTCTGGGCCTGCCATGGCATGGCCAGCAGCTGGGGTATGATCGCCACCGGTCTATTCGCCACCGTTGCAGTGAACAGTAATGGAGCCAATGGTTTGTTTTTCGGTAATCCTGCCCAGATCGGGATTCAGGCTTTTGCCGTGGCGGTAACCATCGCTTATTGTTTTGGTGTCACGTACGTGCTGGCCAAGCTGCTTAGCTGGAGCATAGGATTGAGGGTGACAACCATGGAAGAAGAGGTTGGGCTGGATATCAGCTCCCATGGTGAGCGATCATACTCATAAATTTCTGTGCCAGGGATTTCAACCCATCACAGACATCCATATGAAGTCTTGGAGATAATGCCATGCTGAAAAAAATTGAAGCAATTATCCGGGAAGATAAAGTCAACGACGTTAAAGAAGCATTAAACGAAATTGGCATAGTGGGTATGAATATTTTTGAAATCAGGGGTCATGGCCGCCAGGGCGGCATCAAACTGGTAGGCCGTGCCGGTACATATCAGGTAGATATGCTGTCAAAAATACAGGTCAATATTGTTTTGAATGAACGCAACCTTGATGATACGATCAATGCCATCCTCAAGGCCGCCTACACCGGTGAACCTGGAGATGGCCTCATTTTTGTTTATCCTGTGGACGAGGTGATCCGTATTCGTACCCGGGACCGAAGTGGGAGCGCAATGATGTATCCCGGAGATATCGATGAAAAGAAGGGTCGCTCCAACACATAAAATCACATGAGGGAGGAAGGTAAGCGCTATGATGACATGTAAAACTGAAAAGGATGTTTTGAAAGCGGTAAAGGACTTGAAGGTAAGTTTCATCCAGTTCTGGTTCACGGACGTGCTGGGCATGCAGAAGATCTTCAGCATCACTCCGTCTGAGCTGGAGGAAGGCATTTACGAAGGAATGGGATTCGACGGTTCTTCCATCGAGGGTTTCTGCCGGATCGAAGAGAGCGATATGATCGCCAAACCGGACCCCTCAACCTTTCAGATTATTCCGTGGAGACCTACCGAACGGCCGGTAGCCCGGATGATCTGCGACATTATCAACCCCGATGGGACTCCATATGAAGGTGACCCCCGGTATGCACTGAAAAGGACACTTAAGAAGATCGGTGACAAGGGGTACACACTCTACGTTGGTCCGGAGCTCGAGTATTTCTATTTCGCCAATGACTGCAGTACGGAAATCCTTGACAGAGGCGGTTATTTCGATGGCCTGCCCGTGGACCGTGCAACAGACCTTCGCCGCCAGACGATCTTCGCCCTCCAGGAAATGGGTATCCGGGTTGAATACTCGCACCATGAAGTAGCCCCCAGTCAGCATGAAATCGATCTCCGCTATGACGAAGCGCTTTCCATGGCCGACAAGGTGATGACGTACCGCACCGCCGTCAAGGAGATCGCCCGTGAGAACGGGGTGTATGCCACCTTCATGCCGAAGCCGATCTTCGGCCAGAACGGCAGCGGGATGCACACTCACCAGTCCCTTTTCAAGGGCGGCAAGAACGCCTTCTTCGACGGCAAGGACAAGTACTGCCTTTCTAAAATGGGCAAGAGCTATATTGCCGGTCTGCTGGTCCACGCCCCCGAAATCACCGCGATCTGCAATCAGTGGGTGAATTCCTACAAGCGCCTGGTTCCCGGCTACGAAGCCCCTGTCTACGTTTCCTGGGCCCGTCGCAACCGTTCCGCCCTGGTTCGTGTTCCCATGTACAAACCAGGCAAAGAGAAGGCAACCCGGGCTGAATTCCGTTCTCCGGACCCCGCTTGCAATCCTTACCTCGCCTTTGCCGTCATGCTGGCGGCTGGTATGGAAGGAGTAGAGAAAGGATACGTTCTGCCTGATCCGGTGGAAGAGGATATCTTCGAGATGGATGAGAAAGCCATGAAGAAGCACGGAATAACATCACTGCCGGGCAGTTTATACGACGCCGTACAGTTGGTGCAGAAGAGCACGCTGGTCCGGAAAACACTGGGAGACCATGTCTTCGAGAAGTTTGTCGAAAACAAGAACGTAGAATGGGATCGTTTCCGGACCCATGTCAGCCAGTTCGAAATCGAGCGCTATCTTCCCATAATTTAACGGGAACGGGAGATTGAGCAGGCGGGGGCCTCACGGCCCCCACCTCTCATACCACCATTCAGGAATGGATGCGCATTACATTACGGCTGCATCAAAGGCACTATTCAATGCAACGCCATTGCGGGATGTCTCCGGGGAAAACCTAATTCAGAACAAAGTCTTTTTCGGTCAGATCTACATTGGTTTTTAAATCATCATAGATATATTCTTCCAATAATTCGTTGTTCCAGCCATAATTGGTTAACTTGATTGGCAGAGAAGTTGCCCTGTCATAGTAATGATAGCTGATGTGGCAGTAATATCCTTTATCTTTGGGATACACACTTTTCACGACATCGGTATGATGCCCATTGACTACTTTCACTCCTTCATAAGTGAATACCGCATCCCCGTTTTTCAGCCCAAGCAACCTGTTGCGCATACTCTCATCAATCAGATATGCGAGGCCGGCTTGTGTGATGGGATGTCGGTTCCCTTTCATGGCCATGGAACCGAATGGATCGACTGACATTTTAATAAAACCCAGGATCCCTTTTTTATGGACATTGATTTTATTGTTATTCTGTCCTTCAATATATACAGCTTCCACGCCCTCCAGATCACCTTCCAGCCAATGGGTGTAAATATATTTCGGCCTTTTGAATCTTAAGATGGCTTTCCCTTCATTCATTTTACCGTTGATTAATTCTTTCTTATAAAAAGTGCTTGTATAATCATGAACGCTATCGCAGGCTTTAGCAGCTTTGGGGAGAAGCCCCATGTAGTCTATGGATTCAGCAGCAAACCCATTAAAGGGCAAAAGAAAAAAAACAAGAAGTATCATGCTCATGGAGCATTTCATGAGCGACTCTCCTTATCAATTTTTTTACCGTTCTGCCGGTATTGGACCTCAGCTTCCTGTTTTTCCCAATTCTTCTTTGAGTTTGATTTTCATCACTTTTCCCGCCGGTGTCATAGGCAGGGCATCCTTGAATACGATCTGCCGCGGAACCTTGTAATCGGCAAGATGCTCTTTGCAATAAGCCACAATTTCTTCTGCTGTGGGACTCACTCCGGGCCTCGGAACGATGTAGCATCTCCCCACTTCACCCAGTACGGGATCCGGAACACCGATATCCGCCGCCATCATCACTTTGGGGTGTTTCGCAATCAGATTCTCTACTTCAACGGGGTAAACATTGAATCCTCCTTGAACATACATCTCTTTTTTGCGCCCTTTCAATACAATATACCCTTCTTTATCGAGAAATCCCATATCACCGGTGTGAAGCCAACCATCCTTGTCAAAAGATTCTGCAGTCGCGTCCGGCATACGGAAATAGCCGCTGCATACGGCATCGCCCTTGAAGCACAGCTCACCAATTTCATCAGGGGGTACAGCATCCCCCTGACTGTTGATCACCTTCACCTGGAAATCGCCGATGGGTTTCCCGATTGAGCGTACCGTGGTTTCGAAATCGCTTTCCCAGGGGCTCAGAACTACTGCTCCCGAGGTTTCACTCAAGCCATAAAGGTTCATCACCACGGCATTTTGAAAGGCATCTTTGATTTGTGTAAGAAGTGCCGGTTCCGCATTCGACCCTCCGGAAATGGCTATCCGCACGTTTGAAAAATCAAGCTTCAGAAAGTCCGAATGCATGAAGAGAATGGAATAAAGCGTTGGAACACCGCCGTATATGGTGGGTTGATACTTTTTTGCTTTCTCAACAATTTCATTGAGGTCGGGGAACGGGATCAGAATTCCCTTTGTTTTTGCAAGGAGGCTGGAAAGTACGGCACATGTGATACCTCCTACGTGGTTCAGCGGCACGATGATGAGCATACAGTCATCCGGCTTCATCCCGGCATGATTCACCTGGGCAACCGCCGAGGCAAGCTGGCTTTTATGTGTGATGGCCGCACCTTTCGGCGTTCCTGTTGTTCCGGATGTGTAGATAATGATCATGAGATCATCGGGTGTTACTGATGATTTTACCTTGTCCAGGATGTTTGCATCGACCGGCTCTGCAAGAAGCGAATCGTACGATATGCTGCCGGGGAACCCGCCATCCCCGATGAAAACGAAATCTTTAACAGTGGGTATTTTGCGGCGGCAGGAATCAAAATACTTTACATAATCAAAGCCGCCGAATTCGGTAAGCGAGACCACCAGACTTGTCTCGCTCTGGTTCAGCATATAGTCGAGTTCCATATCGCGGTAGCGGACATTCAGTCCCACAATAGCGGCACCGATCTTCGCCGCAGCAAAGTAGACATGAAGCCATTCCGGCTGATTGAGGGCAATGATGCCGATACGATCGCCTTTCCTGATGCCCTTCTTCAAGAGCCACGAGGCGACCCTATCCGAAGTCTCATTCATTTCACTGAAGGAAATCGTACGGTCTTTGCATATATACATTTTATCATCAGGCACCAGCTTCGATGCTTCATCGAGTGCTTTCCAGATAACTCCCGAATTTCGGATTAATCCCATACATCCCCCCTTCATGCATTCATATCCTGGAAACCTATAATACCATCAGACAACGTCATTTATGGCTTACCATTATTCATCCGGTTTTACAAAATTACTGGCCCTCACTCCGATGAGACGGACCCTCTTATTTAATGCAATGCGCTTCAAACAGGCAAAAACCGCTCTCCTGATTTCTTCCTCCGAATCC
>JBEKJA010000119.1:0-7423 GCA_050011475.1 Syntrophales bacterium | reverse complement strand
GTCTCTTGTTCCGGAGATATCATGCGAAGGTCATAAGACAGAATTTAAGCCGTGACAAGGTATTACGACCGACATGAACCAGCATCAGATAGTACAGGTAGTACAGGAAAAATTCCCTCTTAATCCCCCCTTTTAGAAGGGGGGGGCAGGGGGGATTTTCATGTGATGGGGTTTTCCACATATACCCCACCCGAAACCTTCCCACAAAGAAACCCATGTTGACCATTCAGATGGGTCCCGACCGTATCCGTGATCCAAATCACCAGGTTTTTAGTATCGATCTGTAAATGCAGGATTTTGTTATCGGCAATTTCAAAACATATGGGTTTACAGGAACTTGGAAGGTCCGCTTCAGAGTCGCTATCGCGAAACGTAATTTCATGGTGCCCCGGTGAAACGGTAAAATCGACTGTTTTTAAAGGAAAAACGCGGCTGATTTCATTCCCGTTGATAATCACCACATATTCATAGGTGCGGCTGATGTTGTCTATGATTATCTGCGCTGCCATAAAAACTCAACCCCACACGAACTTGTACGAGTTCATTCAACACATAACCGCAGCCCTATAGACTAGCCCAAGGGTTCTGTCAAATGGAAAGACTGCTTATCATTTTATCCATTGACATCATGCCTTTCCTCTGACAGATAGACCCCATGGAATTCGATTTCCGAACGGTCATGATCCGGGGCTCAAAAGAGCTTGGCATCGATCTGCCTGATGATGCTCTTGATCAATTCGCAAAATATTTCAAGGAAATTATCACCTGGAACGCCAAAATCAACTTAATTTCAACCCGATCGGTTCTTGCTTTGCCATCCCGCCACTTTATTGATTCTTTGACAGCCGGTCCCTTTATTACCGAGCGGGATGGGGCTCTGCTTGATATCGGCTCCGGGGCCGGTTTGCCGGGGATTCCACTGAAGATTGCCTTTCCAGGTTTATCCGTTTCTCTTGTGGAGTCATCCCGTAAAAAAGCGTCCTTCCTGAAGCATGTCGTACGGACGCTTGCGCTGAAGAACGTTTCGGTCCTCCAGCGGCGTCTTGAAGAATTCACTCCCAAGACATCCAAGCGAGGCGCGTTTGATACCATCATCTCCCGGGCTGCTCTGAAACTCCCCCTGCTTATCACTATGAGCAGCCCTTTCCTTGCGGAAAAAGGAGTCCTGATAGCCATGAAAGGTATGTTGGACGGGAAGGAAATAGAGGCTTCCAAAAAATTGGTAAAAAAAACAGGTATTTATCTTGACAGCATTCATGAGATTTCGCTACCTGTATCCGGAGAATTGCGCAATTGTGTAATTTATAAAAAATCCCGTTAAATCAATATCTTAACAAAAGCAAAAAAGCAAAAAACCCCTTTATTAAAATGGATTTATATGTTAGGTTCCCATTCACAATTTCGCAAGGGAACAAACGAATCTTCCTAGAAGAAAATTCATGAGCAAAATCATATGTATCGCCAACCAGAAGGGTGGGGTCGGCAAAACTACAACAGCCATCAATCTTGCCGCAACCCTGGCCGCCGCCGAGAAGGACACGCTCCTGGTCGATTGTGACGCCCAGGGCAACGCCACCAGCGGCATCGGAATCGATCGGAGCAAGATCAAGGAGAAAAACCTTTATCATTCCCTTATGGGTGAGGCGACCCTTGACGAAGTGATCTGTAAAAGCCAGGTGCCCCACCTTGATGTTGTACCCGGCACTCAGGATCTCGTCGGAATAGAGGTGGAATTTGTACAACTGGAAAACCGTGAGAAAAGACTTCTGAATCTCCTTCAAGGTTTGGAACGTTCTTATGAATTCATCATTATGGACTGTCCTCCATCCCTCGGTTTTCTCACGGTTAATGCTTTGGTTGCTGCAGATTTCTTGATTGTTCCACTTCAGTGTGAATATTTTGCCATGGAAGGACTCGGACATCTCATGAATACGGTCAAGCTGGTCAGGTCCCGCCTGAATCCCGGGCTCAGGATCGGAGGCATACTTTTGACCATGTTTGATACGCGCAACCTGCTGTCACATCAGGTCAGCGAAGATGTGCGGAATCATTTCGGCAGTACCGTTTTCAAGACCGTCATCCCCCGGAATGTCCGTCTATCGGAAAGTCCAAGTCATGGCCTTCCAATTATTCTTTACGACATCAAGTCCCGCGGTGCGGTAGCCTATATGGAGCTGGCCCGTGAAATACTCAAGAATGGGAGGTTGTAATGTCTCATAAACCTTCCCTCGGCCGTGGATTGAGCGCCATGTTTCCGGATCTTATGGATGATATCCGTCATCCGTCTTTCGTAATGTGCGGTATCGAAGAACTGACGCCCAATCGCTTCCAACCCCGAAAAAATTTTAACGATACTGATCAGAAAAGCCTCATAGAATCGGTAAAGCAAACGGGCATTATTCAACCTATTGTTGTGCGTAAACTGCAGAATGGCTATGAAATCATCGCCGGTGAACGGCGATGGAGAGCCGCTCAGGCAGCCAGCCTCAAGGAAGTACCTGTGGTTATCCGCGAAGCAACGGATCGACAGATGGCAGAGATGTCTCTTATTGAAAATCTCCAGCGGGAATCTTTAAATCCCATCGAAGAAGCCAACGCATACGACACCTTAATCAAGCGATTCGAGCTTTCCCAGGAAGAGATTTCTTCAAGGGTTGGCAAAGACCGTTCTACGATCGCCAACAGTCTCCGCCTTCTGAAGCTGCCCAGGGAGATCAAGGAAGCCCTGATCGGGAAAGTCATCACAGCGGGCCATGCGCGGGCGATATTAACCCTTGAGAAGGCCTCCGAACAACTTCGGCTCCTGATGTTGATCAGAAAAAAAACTCTCAGTGTGAGGGAAGCGGAAGATATCGCTAAAAAGCTTCGTACTCCGGGAAAGAAAAAGAACCCAGCAGGGAAAGATATTTATGTAGCCGATCTTGAGAAATCCCTTTCGAAAACGCTCAAGGCTATCGTAAAAATCCGGCCCGGCAAAAAAACAGGCGTTATTTCAATTCGATACAGCGGCTTTGATGAACTGGACCGCCTGGTCAAGCTCATATACGATCTGGAAAAGTAAATTTTTCAAATAAGTCATTGCGAGGCGGCTTGCGCACCGCCTCGGCAATCTGTCCACAGGTGTGGATAAACATGTGGATAAAAAGGTGATGAGATTTGGATATTCTCTGGGAAAAAACCACAAATTTAATCAAGGAGAAGGTTTCTCCTCAGAATTATGAGACCTGGATCCGGCCTATACGAATTCTTGCAGTTGATAACAACGAGGTTCATCTTTCCGCTCCGAATAAGTTTTTTCGCGATTGGCTTCAGGAAAATTACACCATAGTTATAGAAAACGCTTTATCGTCGACGGCCGGGATGGATCTGCATGTTGAATTCCTGATCAGCCAGGAAAGTCCGAAGCCTTCTGAAAAGATAAAGTCATGCGAGGGGTGGTCACCTGCCTCCGGTGGAAAACCTCTTAAAACACTGTCCGCCCAGATATCCCTTAATCCGAATTACACCTTCGAAAGGTTTGTAATTGGCCAGTGCAATCAGTTTGCTCACGCAGCCGCCGTAGCCGTAGCCGAACAGCCGGCCAAGAACTATAATCCCTTATTTATTTACGGGGGTGTCGGGCTCGGCAAGACGCATCTCCTCAACGCGATTGGTCTTCATACCCTCTTTCTTCATAATAACATACATGTTTTGTATGTATCTGCGGAGGAGTTCATGAATGAACTGATCAACTGCATCCGCTATGATAAAATGTCAAAATTCAGAGAGAAATACAGAAACATCGATTGCTTGTTGATCGATGATATACAGTTTATTGCCGGCAAGGACCGAACCCAGGAGGAATTTTTCCACACATTCAATACACTTCATGATTCCGGCCGCCAGATTGTCGTATCAAGCGACCGGTTCCCAAAAGATATTCCAAATCTGGAGAGCCGTCTTCGATCACGGTTTGAATGGGGACTGATTGCCGATATCCAACCGCCTGAAATAGAAACAAAAGTGGCAATCATTGAAAAAAAAGCACAAGAAAACAATATCCAGATTACAAGTCAGGTCGCCCATTACATTGGCAACTTAAGCGAATCCAATATCAGGGAAATAGAAGGATATCTTATAAGGATCAGTGCCTTTTCTTCCCTGACAGGACGGCCAATTGATATGGACCTGGTCAAGGAAGCTTTAAAAAAGATCCTTAAACAGTCAGAGAAAAGAGAAATAACAGTCGATGATATCTTGAAAACGGTATCTACAAAAATGGGTGTGAAACTCTCAGACATCAAATCCCAAAAGAAAAACAAAGAAATTGTTTTGGCAAGACAGGTGGCTATGTACATGTCCAGAAAATTGATAGGCATGTCATTTCCGGATATCGGCAGAAAAATGGGGGGGAGAGATCATTCAACGGTCATCCATGCATGCAATAAAATCAAAGATGTTATGGAGCGCGATATAAAACTGAAGCAATTTGTAGATGATTTTGATGGAATTTTACTGAACCAATCTAATTAATTTAGTATCCATTCGGAAGCGAGGGATTTTTCGTTTTCCGGTTAACAGTGTCCACAGGTGCCATCCACAAGGTAATGAGTGTTAAACTATTTGTAGTAATTAGGGGTATTTTGTTTTCCCCAGATTTAACAGCCCTTATTACTACTACTAAAGTTTTATCTTATTAATTAAAGAAAGGACTAAATAGTATGGAATTTATAATCAACAGAGAAGTTTTCCTAAATGGATTGCAGAAGACACTGGGAGTAGTTGAAAAGAAAACAAACATGCAGATACTCAATAATGTTCTAATCCGTACGGAAAAAGAAAACATAAAAATTGTCGCTACAGACCTTGAGATAGGATTAATTATCCGAAGCAATGCAAAAATTGTTGCCGGCGGTGAGATTACCTTATCGGCCAGGAAGCTGTATGAGATGATCCGTGAAGCGGAGGGAGAGGATATAAAAATTCAGAAGAATGATGAAAATATGGTGATACTGACCTGCCAAAAGTCTGTTTACAGGGTTATGGGATTACCTGCCGATGATTTTCCATCGGTGATAGAAGAAGAGAAAGTACCCATGTTTGAGATTCAGGGTGGGGTAGTAAAGTCTTTGATTCGGAGGACTTTTTTTGCAATCTGTATGGACGAAACGAGAAAGAACCTTACAGGCGTATTTTGGGAAACGGAAGGAAAAGGAAAAAACGGACGTATCAAGGTTGTGGCGACGGATGGACACCGTCTGGCCGTGGCAATGACGGAGCCGGGCATAGTAGATATTATACCGATGGATAAGGGGGTAATCATTCCGCGGAAAGGTCTGCAGGAAATAAGAAAAATAGTGGAGGATGCAAAAGGTCCCGTGCAGATGGGATTTCACCAAGGGATGTGCCTTATTAAAACGGAGGACTCCCTGCTGAAGGTTCGCCTGATTGAGGGAGAATATCCTGATTATCAACGGGTCATGCCTAAAGACAAGGGGCATGTAATACAGTTGGAAAGAGAAAAGGTCCTTCATGCACTCCGGCGTATGGAAGTGGTTCTGGATGACCGTTACAATGGAGTGGTTCTCCGTTTGACGAAAAATGTCATGAAAATGGATTCGACCTTCAATCCTGATATCGGGGAAGCTAAAGAAGAGATAGAAGTGACATATCAGGGAAAAGACATAGAAGCCGGATTCAATGTTCATTACATGATAGATGCTCTTGACGTGATAGACGAAGATCAGGTGATTATAGAAGTAAGTGAAGGCAATAAGCCCGGTATCGTCCGTCCGGTGGGGAATGATCTATATTATTGTATAGTGATGCCGTTGCGCATATGAAACAAATCCACGGGTGTCATTGCGAGGGGGCCGTTAGGCCAACGCGGTAATTTTTATAATGCATGTCAGCGTGTTTCTCGCATTGACCAAGGTTTATAATAAACAGCATAATCAACAAGGGTGTTTTGAATATTATGACAGATCAATACAGTGCAGATAGCATCAAAGTTCTCGAAGGACTTGAAGCGGTCCGGAAACGGCCGGCCATGTATATCGGCTCGACGGGCAAGGATGGTCTCCACCATCTGGTCTATGAAGTCGTGGATAACAGCATCGATGAAGCGTCGGCAGGCTATTGCGATAACATCACTGTAACAGTACGCTTGGACAACAGTATCGTGGTGGATGATAATGGACGGGGCATTCCAGTAGATATGCACAAGGGTGAAGGGGTATCCGCAGCGGAAGTTGTCATGACCATGCTTCATGCCGGAGGAAAGTTCAATAATGAGTCTTACAAAATTTCCGGGGGGCTTCATGGTGTCGGCGTATCCGTGGTCAATGCTCTTTCGAGCTATCTTGAGCTCGAAGTTCGCCGGGACGGCCAGGTATATTCACAGACTTACACCAGGGGTGTTCCTGTAGCTCCGCTCGAGATGGTCGGGAAGACCAAAGGACGGGGAACAAAAGTTACTTTTAAACCGGATGAAGAGATTTTCGAAGAATTGGAGTTCAGCTATGATGTATTGACAAATCGTCTGCGCGAGCTCGCATTTCTCAATCCCGGTGTTAAGATTACGCTGGCTGATGAACGAAGCGACAGGGTAAGCGAATTCATTTACAAAGGCGGTATCGTATCGTTTGTGGAGTATTTGAATCGGAGTAAGAAGGCCCTCCACAAGCACCCGATTTTCATCGAAGGCTCCAAGGAGGATTGCCAGGTTGAAGTTGCAATCCAGTATAATGACACCTATGCGGAAAATACCTTCGCCTTCGCAAACAGCATCAATACGACAGAGGGAGGAACCCATCTTGCCGGCTTCCGCTCCGCCCTGACCCGTGCGTTTAATAATTATGCAACGGCAAACAACCTTCTGAAAAACGTTAAAGAGACGATTCGCGGTGAGGATCTCCGAGAAGGCCTCACCTGTGTAATCAGTGTAAAGCTCAGCAATCCCCAGTTCGAAGGGCAGACCAAGACCAAGTTGGGCAACAGCGACGTACGGGGGCTCGTGGAGCAGATCGTTTATGACAAGCTAGGATCATACCTGGAGGAGAATCCATCGGTTTCCAAGCAGCTCATGTCAAAATTCATTGACGCTGCCCGTGCCAGGGAAGCGGCCCGGCGTGCACGTGAACTGACGCGCCGCAAGAGTGCATTGGAAGTCAGCGCCCTGCCAGGCAAACTCGCAGATTGCCAGGAAAATGATCCTGCCCGAAGCGAGATTTATCTAGTTGAGGGAGATTCCGCAGGAGGTTCGGCAAAGCAGGGACGTGACCGGAAAAACCAGGCGATCCTTCCCCTTCGGGGCAAGGTCCTCAACGTGGAAAAAGCCCGTTTTGACAAGATGCTGCAGAATGAAGAAATCAAGGTGATCGTTACCGCCCTGGGTACAGGCATCGGCGAGGAGGACTATGACGTCAGTAAACTCCGTTATCAT
>JBEKJA010000118.1:0-7522 GCA_050011475.1 Syntrophales bacterium | reverse complement strand
CAACTTACAAAGATATGAGCCTTGATGCCGTTACGGAATTCCAGCATGGTCAGGGTTGTGTCATAAATCCCCTTGCTCAGGTAGCTTTCCCCGAAGGCGCCGACCTTGAGAGGCTCCTCTCCCACAAGAGCAAGAATGACCGAGATATCGTGCGGCGCAAAACTCCAGAGAATATTTTCTTCTGTTCGCAGTTTCCCGATGTTTAAACGGTTGGAATATATATAGCGGATCTTACCCAATTTGCCTTCCGCAATAAGTGCAATCAAGGCGTGTACAGCGGGATGATATCTCAGAATATGGCCGACCATGAGAATCGGGCCGCCCGCTTCGGCCATCTCTACAAGCCTTTGGCCTTCTTTAACAGTCAGGGCAAGCGGTTTCTCCACAAAGACATCCCTGCCGGAGGCGAGAACCTCCTGCACAATGGTGTAGTGCATTGCTGCAGGTGTTGCCACGGCAACAGCACGGATATCCGGATCAGAAAGCAGCTTTTTGTAGGAGGCTGTGAAATGGACATCCGGCATCTGGCTTATCCATTGCTCCAATACCCGCGGATCGGTATCGCAGGCAGTCTTCAGCACTCCGAGATGATGAAGATTCCGCAGGATGTTCTTTCCCCAATAGCCAAGTCCTATAATACCCATCCACCGGCCAGCGGATCCGGTTTTGCGAATTTTGCCGTTTTTCATGAGCGAATAACCTCCTGCAGGATTTGAACGATCTTCTTTATGGATTTTAGTCATTGCTCTATCTCTGTATATCCTTGTCTTTATCCACTGGCTGACAACCGCCGCCCTGGGACGCGGCAGGGATTGATAAACTTTGGAAATGATCAGCGGCCAAATTCAACCCCTGCAGGCGGAATGATTCCGAAATAAGAGAATACGCGGTTTTTTGCGGTCCGCCTGTGATTATGGATTTCATCGCCTCCTTCCTTGCCAGCCTGCTTAGTGCGGAAATGGAAAAGGCAAAAAGAAAGAAAAAAGAGGATAAAAGTTTTCAATTCGATCTGTTCAGATTGAGGATTTAACTTCCGCAAGCGATAAAGCATAACAAAGCATATTATACATAACAGAATAATAATCTTACATTTTAATTTATTTGTGGTGGTATGGAATAAAAGCCAGCTATTCAATTTGCAGTATTCCTTCCGATTATTACAAATATTCCCGCAATCATCATTTCACCGAGAACCATTATAATCCGAATTAAAATTGTGCCTATGATGGCTATCTGTTTGGGCAGAAAAACCGGTAGAATCAAAAACAGAACCCCCTCAAATACACCAATGCCCGCTGGTGCAAAAGGGGCAAGTAGTCCTAGGAGTCCCGCGGCAAAGTATGCGCCTGTTATATTAAAAAAATTTTCAATACCAACAGGACTTAAAGCCCGTAAAATTAAATAAAATGCGAATCCACTGGTGAAGCAATTTATCATGTATGAGCCAATAAAAACTAATATCTTGCCATAGGATGGTAGAACATCTACGGTATCTTTTTTCAAAAGTTGCAGGAAAATGTTTGTTATTTTTTTCAATAGAGGTGGCCATAGGATAATAAGCAAAAATATAGAACTGATAATGGCGCCCCATTTTATTTGTATGGGAATTAGATTGGCTGACATTATTATACTAATAAGAACGATATAACAGGCTGCAATTATAGAGGTAATATGTTCAATCACCGTAGCTAATGCTATGGAACGCTTTGGGTATTGGTTATATATATTCAATCGCAATATTGCAAACGTAATATAGCCGGGAACAAAACGACCAAGTCTTGATAAGCTCCATGCTTTGCCTGACCTAAGAAAAGTTGGATGTATACCAAATGAATTGATAATTTTCTCCCATACAATGAAATAGCCCATAGTACTTATACAAAAAACTAATAAGCCTCCGATAATGTAATACCAGCTGAAGTTGAAATGGTATTGAATGATATCGCGAGTATTACGAAAAACATAATAAATAACTGCTGCAACGGTAATCCCCAATAAAAATTGATTAATTATTTTTAATAATTTTCTCATTGAGCCCAATCGCATATCATATTCAGTATATGGGAACAACCTTTTTACTCCCAATATAGTCAATACTGGTGCAATCAAAACAACTTATCTGGGTTAAACAAAATTCATACCCATAGCTAAATCTATAAATAGATTAACATCCCCGCATCTGAACTTTGGAATTTATTTCTTGATAATGCCCACATTCGCAATAGGATCTGAAATGAACTTATAACAGCTAAGAATTTTGTTATTCATTCCATAAAGGGAATTGTTTTGAAATTTCCATTTTCCTGGTCCTCTTAAAATCTGGAACATATCAACTAAATTTTAATATCCAAATCACTTCCAGTTTTTCTATCTTGACTATGGGAAGAAACTTCGATAACAAAACAGCTAATCAATCAACTATGCACTAAAGACCATCGATGGAAATAACAAAAAAGAAAAATATCCTCGTTACCACATCCACATATTGGGTTTCATGTCTGGAGGGTAGAATTTGATGCGTGAGTATCAGTGCGGTTATTCAAATAAATGCGGGGCTATGTATGATGTGTCGAATCGTGAACGCAAGGCACAAACAATGGTTACTGTGTTCGAGGATTTCTTTAAGTCTTCGCTACACGATCTTTGCTTACTGAACGTCGGTGGATCTGCTGGGATCATTGACAACTACTTGTCTGATCATTTTGGCTCAGTAGTTGGAGTGGATATTGATGAGCCTGCGATAGCGCATGCTCAAAATACCTATCAGAAGGAAAATCTACGGTTTTGTATTGGAGATGCTCTCAATCTTGAGTTTTCGGACAATACGTTTGATGTAGTGGTTTGTTCGCAGGTCTACGAGCATGTACCAGACGCAAAAAAAATGATGGGTGAGATATTCCGAGTTCTTGTTCCTAATGGGGTATGTTATTTCGCTGCCGGCAACAGGTTGATGTGGAACGAACAGCATTACAACCTGCCATTGTTATCCGTAATTCCTCGTCCGCTGGCGCATGTTTATGTAAGGCTCATGAAAAAGGCCAGCCATTATCATGAGCTACACTATACCTATTGGGGGCTTCGAAAGCTTGTTCGCCCATTTGTTGTGCATGATTACACGCTGAAAATGGTCTGTGACCCAGACAAGTACTCTATTGCTTATATGATACCACCAGACAGTACGAAGGCATCTATAGCAAGATTTATAATAAGGTATTTCCTTTGGTTGAGTCCCGGGTATATTTGGTTACTGGAAAAGCCTAACAATGTGCTGCAACCGATAGCCTGATCAGCTGAGGCAGAGCTTGGTGTTTATCTCTTTCGATTCGCAAGTGCCTCAGTTTTGGATAGTCATTCACTGCTGAACCCTTGTAAGGGTGACAGGTTAAATCCATCTTTCGATTTGTTGTCTCCCTATCGCCTTAGCAGGCGCAGTTGTTTCATCAAGTCTTCTTGAACAACTGTTTCCGAAATCTTGTTATTTATATTCAGCTTTTTGTTCTATATTTCAAACACAAATAGACGATCAGACATCATATGTTAGGGTGCATTTACGAAAGAAGCAAAATCAAACTTCGAGGCTTGCCGAAAAGGCAAAAAAGGTCTATATGGGCACTAAAACTATCGCTTAGTATTTGATCTAATTCGCCCAAAACCATTTGAATACGCAAAGTTTATCGTATTCACGGAAAAAGCACAACTAAACGATTGGAAAAACCATACTTGTATTAAGCTTTGGACAAAATGAAAATTATAGCAGATCAATATCCCATCTTTCGTCGTGCCGCTAGACAACAAGAGTCGAAGAGATAGTTTCTGGTAGCCTTTGCTGAATTCCAAGATGGTAGCCTGAATAAGGCAGTACATGCTCGATTTCAAAACATAAGATTAAGCAATAGTTTATGGTCTGCTACATTCTATTCTGCTACATTCTATTATGTTGTCTTGACAATTGAATATTTTATTAGAAAAATGATTTGACGATATGAATATTTTATTGCTAACAAGCTCATTCCCCGGGAAAGCCAATCCAATCGCTGGCATATTCATCCAAGATCTTGCTAAATATATGAGCAATGCGGGGCATAAAATATATGTTGTCACACCAAAAACTGACTCTAAAGACCTGGGGTTTGAAAATCTGCCTGTTGCTTCCATATATCGCTTTGCCTATCCCAGCTATCAAAACCGAAAGATAGGCGCCGGGACACGCAGCATCCCTATTTTTTCTGTCATTTATTTTATTATTGCAATGTTCCTCGTTGCTGAACATGTCATCAGGAAAGAACGTATTGATGTCATCCACTGCTTCTGGGCAATACCATCAGGTTTCGTAGGCATCCTACTCAAATACTTCTTTGGCTTACCTGTAGTGATGTCCGCACCTGGCTCTGATTTAAATGTTTGGAGCTACAAGAGGGGACCAGGGGCAGTCATTGGATATACGATCAGGCATATGGATTACGTGTTTGCTCTTGGTAGTTTGTTAAAGAAACGCGCTATCGAACTTGGAGTAAAACCTGCCAAGATCCAGGTGACACTTGGCATTGGAGGGGTCGATCCATCAAAATTTTATCCACGGCAGAAAGATAGAGCATTTTTATTGGAATATGGTGTGAGTTCTGATCACCTCCTTTGCCTGTTTGTAGGAAGGCTGGCCTCACCGAAGAGGCTCGATCTGGTGCTTCCTGCACTAGTTAATCATCCGAATATTCGGCTTTTGGTTGTCGGTGACGGTCCCGACGCAGAAAATTTCAAATCCACCGCCAAAAAACTCCTCCTTGATCAAAAGGTTATTTTTCTTGGACAGGTACCATTGTCTTTGCTTCTGAAATGTTACGCTGCAGCGGATTTCATCGTATACCCTTCGGAGAATGAAGGAGTGCCAACGACACTCCTCGAAGGACAGGCTATGGGTGTACCGGCCATTGCCAGCGCCGTCGGAGGTATTCCTGATATGATCCAGGATGGCATCAATGGCTTACTGGCTCGTAACTCTGTTGATTCATTTCATGAACTATTGACAAAAATCGAAAAAGACAGGACAATTCTAGGTAGAATGAGAGCTGCTGCAATTGAATTCAGCAATGAGAATCTTTTGCCTGACAAACTTGTGTCGGCAATACTCAAAGTTTATGATCGTTTAATACGGGATAAAGGTATCTGCATATGAAATGGAAATCCGTTCTTGTCACCGGTGCTGACGGTTTCATTGGGTCGTACCTTACAGAAGAGTTGGTGAGAAACGGAGTCAGGGTCCGGGCACTTTCTTACTATAACTCATTCAATTATTGGGGGTGGTTGGAAGATGTGGAATGCCTTGACCGGATCGAAGTGGTATCCGGCGATGTTCGTGATCCTTCATTCTGCTTGGAGATTACAAAAGATGTGGAAGTCATTTTTAATCTTGCCGCTCTAATTGGAATCCCATATTCATATATCGCACCTAACAGCTATATAGATACCAATGTGAAAGGTGCTCTCCATATATACGAGGCGGCGAGGCGGCACGGAACTCAACGGGTTATCCAGATCTCCAGCAGTGAAGTCTATGGAACGGCAAGATACGTTCCAATCGATGAGGAGCATCCCTTACAACCTCAGTCTCCATACAGTGCCACGAAGATTGCAGCAGACGCGTTGGCTACAAGCTACCACCACTCCTTTGGGTTGCCTGTTATCATAGCACGGCCTTTCAACACATATGGCCCACGGCAGTCGGCCCGTGCCATTATCCCGACCATCATTGCCCAGCTTGCTTCAGGGCAGAAAAGGGTTAAATTGGGGAATGTCACTCCGACAAGGGACTTGACATACGTAACAGATACATGCCGAGCATTGATCGCCCTAAGTCAATGCGAAGAGGCGGTGGGTGAAGTCGTGAACATCGGATCTAACTATGAGATATCAGTGCGAGACCTCTTTGAAATGATCAACGGGATAACGGAGTCGAGTGCTGTTATCGATGTTGATAAAGAACGAGTCAGGCCACTGGACAGCGAAGTTGAGCGCTTGTGGTGCAATAATGAAAAGCTGATTTCAATGACAAAATTTAAGTTGGAATACGGTCTCGAGGAAGGTTTGACGAAGACCATTAAGTGGTTCCAAAACCCCATGAACCTCAATAAATATAAGGCGGGACTATACAATGTCTAAACGGGCTGTCATTTTGGCTGGAGGCAGGGGCTCTCGACTTAGGCCGTACACGGTTGTTCTCCCGAAGCCACTGATGCCAATCGGCGATTTTCCTATTTTAGAGGTTATTATCCGACAGTTGGCTCATTACGGCTTCAGCCATATTACTCTGGCAGTCAGCCATCAATCCGAAATCATCAAGGCTTTCTTCAGTGACGGGTCCCGGTGGAATACTTGCATCGATTACTCCTTCGAAGATAAACCCTTGAGTACGATTGCGCCTTTAAAGCTGATAAATGACCTTCCCGAACATTTTTTACTCTTGAATGGTGATATACTGACGGATCTCGACTTTGGTTCTTTTCATGATAGACATGTCAAGGAGGACCGCCTCTTCACGATAGCAGCTTACAAACGGACAAACCAGGTAGATTACGGAATTCTCCAGGTAGATGGAAAAGGATACTTATCCGGTTTTGAAGAAAAGCCTACCCATACATACATCGTAAGCATGGGCATTTATATGGTAAACCGTAGAATACTTACCTATGTTCCTGAAAATCAGTTTTACGGTTTCGACCATCTTATGGCCGATCTCCTAAAAATGCGGGAAGCTGTTTGGGTAGAAAAGATGGATAATTATTGGTTAGACATTGGACGCCCCGATGATTACATGAGGGCAGTTGATGAATTCGAAAAACTGAAACACAAATTTTTATTATGAATAGACGCATTCTGGTTACAGGATCAAAAGGATTTGTAGGCTCTCATCTTGTCACCGCTCTGGCCAATGTCGGCTTCGAAGTAGTTGGTTTCGATCTTGAACAGGGAAATATCCTAAACTATCAGTTCCACCTGGCTAGCATTAGCCATGTTTTTCATCTTGCCGCCCGAACATTTGTCCCTGCAAGTTGGGAAGAGCCATTTGAATTTTACAAAACTAACTTGTTGGGCACCTTAAATGTTCTTGATGCTTTCCGTATATCAGGATGTAGCCTCACATATTTAAACGCTTATCCATACGGTCAACCGTTAAACAATCCAATCAATGAAGATCATCCCATTTCAGCAACTACCCCTTATAACCATAGCAAAATCCTTGCTGAAGATCTTTGCCGGTTCTACTCGGAAAAGTTTAATCTATCTATTGTTATTCTTAGGACTTTTAACCTTTTTGGACCGGGACAAAATGAAACATTTCTCATTCCACACATTATCAGACAGACTCTTGACCCCAAGATTGATGTCATCACGGTAAGGGATCTTAGACCAAAGAGGGATTATCTCTATATCGAGGATGCCGTTCAGGCAATGATCCTTTCATATGGTCACAAAGGATTCTATATATACAATCTCGGCAGTGGGAATTCATACAACGTTGAGGATATCA
>JBEKJA010000117.1:0-7558 GCA_050011475.1 Syntrophales bacterium | reverse complement strand
TGTTTTTATTGGTACCCCTTGTACGATTTAAACGCACGGCACACGGATTAGGAATCGAAAATATTAAAAATATCTCATCAATATAAAATCCTTATTTTCATTGTATTTTCTTAAAGTATCTACACGTTACGATATCTATTCAATTTTCAATTATGATCATTTAAGTGCAAAGATATTTAATTGTGATAGAGACAAATTGAAATTATCATATATAGTTCAATATGACATAGTTTCGGGACCTTTTTTCACCAATAAAACTGAGCATGGCATCTTCTCAATAATCTCTTCGTTACTGCGGCCGAAGAGGAAGTGTTCCAGGCGACTTTCCTGATGGGCTAGCAAAATAACCAGGTCAATGTTTTCTTTCTTAATAACTTTCAAGATCTCAGTTGTCGGATCACCTTCCATGGTGAACTCTTTAATCATCATGCCCTTCTTTTTCTCCCTGCTGATCATATTATCTATTTTTTTCTTTTTCTTCTCAAAGTCCTTCCTATATTCTTCCTCAACCGACATTATTGGGAAATTCCATCCCTTAAGCCAGGAAGTATCAATTACATGAACCACTGAAAGTTCAAATTCATGTCTCTGGGACAGTATAATTCCATAATGAACCGCTTTGGGGCAATATTTCGTCATTCTATTAACGGCAAGTATGCGTTTGATATCTTCCATGATCTGTCTCCTTTCTTCAAATTAAGGCTTGGTGATTTATGTTTGACTAAATGCCTTTATTGATAAAATGTATCATACTTTAAATTAAAATTCTGCCTTTTTGATTATTTCTGTTTAAAATATTATATAACTATCCTTAAAAGTTAAACCTCACTTTCAGGAAGGAAGCATTTTGTTGACTATCCCTACAAAGTCTCTATCAAACCATTCAACAAGTATGAAGATTACCGATCGAAAGACAGAGCGGGACAATTTCGGGAAAGAGTTCGCTCGAGATTGAAAATCTCTGATAGTTTTATACAGTGATCAATGGACAGACGGCGCCTGTCCATTTCCTTTTCCCCTCTTTATAAAGATGACGAGGGGAATGACAGCGAGCATCATAATCATCAGTAGATAATATACATCAATGAATGAAAGCATCGTGGCTTGTTTGACAAGTTCCGCATAAATGGGGCCTTCAGCACTGCCTGCATAACCCCTCAACTCGAGCAATGGTGCCATCCGCTCCAGCATCAGACGATACCCCTTATCCAGAAGTGTCATATGATCCACGAGGTACTGTTGGTGAATCTGTGCCCCACGGGAAAGAAATGTCATGACGACGGCTATTCCTATACTAGCCCCAATGTTCCTTAAGAGATTCCACAAGGCAGTAGCATTACCCATCTTGTCATTGCTGATGCCGGTATAGCTGAGTATTGACAGGGGCACAAAAATAAATCCTGCACTTACACCAAGTGAGCACAAGGAGATCATGACGGTCTGAAAATCGGTTGTCATGTTGAATCCGGCCATTAAGCTTGCTGTATAGGCGAAGACCAGCATTCCCAAAACAAGAAGAATCTTTGGATTCACTTTTGAACATAGCATTCCAGCTACCCCCAGGGATACTATCATGATTAAGCCCTGCGGCATCATGACCATACCTGCAAGCGTAGCAGTATACCCTAACAGATTCTGGACATACACCGGCGTGAGTACAAACAAAGACATCATCGAGAAAAAGGTAACAAATGTGATAGTCGTACCCGAACTGAAAGAAACGTTTTTGAAAACCCTCAAGTCAATGATGGGATTGTCTATAGAAAGCTCTGTAACAACCAGGAGAATCAGTGATACAACAGAGATAATGCTAAAAATGAGTATAAAATCAGAGGAGAACCAGTCTTCACGCTGTCCCCTGTCAAGGACAATCTGCAGAGCCGCAAGACCAATTACCAAGAGGGAGATCCCCAGGATGTCTATTTTAGGTTTTTCAATTTTCATATAGTGTGGATCTCTTATGTACGCAAGGATCATGAGGATGGAAATGATGCCGATGGGCAGATTGATATAAAATATCCAGCGCCACGTCCAGTTATCCGCAATCCAGCCGCCTAGTGGAAGTCCTACTGACGGTGCAACAGTTGCCCCGGCACCAAAGACCGCCATGGCCTTGCCTCGCTCCTCTTCCGGGAATGTTTCAAACAGGATAGCTTGCGACAGCGGCACTAGCGCTCCTCCACCTACGCCCTGCAAAACACGAAATAAAATTAATGAGTTCAGGCTCCAGGACAGCCCACACATAAAAGAGCTTATGGTGAATAGTGCAACTGAAAATATTAGATACCGCTTGCGGCCAAACGAGCGGCTTAGCCAATCGCTCATCGGCATGACAATCGCATTGGATACAATATACGATGTGATAGCCCATGCAGATTCATCAATCCCTGCCGACATGGTTCCCCGAATGTGATCGAGGGTGACATTGACAACCGATGTGTCCATGATCTCGATAAAAGTGGGAAGCATGACCGTCAGGGTGATCAGCCATTTATTCACAACGGCACCCTTGATAATATTGGTTTAATCTATAATAATGGTTGGAACAACGGACATTCCGGCCCGCAGTGGATGACTATGGTCAATCTTATTGCTTAAAACGATCTTTACAGGAATGCGCTGAACGACTTTGACAAAGCTGCCCGTTGCATTCTCCGGCGGGAACATCGAGAGGACAGATCCCGTACCAGCCATGATGCTGTCCACCCGACCTTCATAGACATACCCCGGATAGGTATCCACTTTAATGCGAACTTTTTGTCCCGGCTTTACTCTTGTCAGTTGCGTCTCCTTGTAATTTGCTATGACCCAAACATCATATAGAGGGACAACTGCCATAACAGGCTGACCAGGCCTGAGCTGTTCACCCACCTCAACAGATTTCTTGGTGATATAACCTTCAGCAGGAGCATAAATCTTCGCGTAACTCATATTTAATTTCGCCTCCTGCAGCATAGCATCCTTCTGTTTTACCAAAGAAGCTCTTGCGGACAGGGATGCCTTTGCCCTTCTGACCGCCGCACTCTGAACCTCAGTGTTGGCACGAGCCTGATTGAGTCCTTCTTCAGCTGCAACCAGCCTCGCACGAGCTGTATCATAGCTTGTCCTTACCTGATCGTAGCGCTCTTGGGAAACAGACTGCGTCTTCAACAATTTCTCTGCCCGCTTGATATCGAGTTCTGCTTTCCTCAGATTTGCTTTTTCAATTTCGAGGTTGGCAGATGCCGATGCAACCCTGAATTTTGCCTCCGCTAACTGTTTCTCAGCCAGCTCAATCTGATTCACTGCCTCACTCTGCATTGACTTTTCCGCTTCCCAAGTCGTATATGCCTGTCCCACCCGGACTTCATAATCTTCCGGCTTGATTACCAACAGAAGATCCCCGACTTTTACATACTGATTGTCTTTCACATATATCGCAGCAACCGTACCGGAAATCTTGGGAGCAACCATATGAATACGACCCGTAACATAGGCATCGTCCGTACTAATGTAAGTCCGCATATACCAGGAGTAAAACATCCATGCTGTCGCAAAGAATACGGCAATAAGCATAAAGACAATAATTATTTTTTTTCTGTTAAACTTATTATTGACTGCTTCGGCCATTATCTAATACCTCCAAAAAATAATTTTTATCGCTTCACAACGAGGACGGGGCTCTTTGCCTTTCTAACTACATTTTCCGAGACCGATCCCAGGAACATCTCTTCTATGTTGCTTCTTCCATGAGAGCCAATGACAATGATGGATACCTCTTCTTCAGACTCTACTCTCAGTATTTCCCTCAAAGGCAACCCCTGCTCGATTCTTACATGTGCTTTGATTCCAGCAGCATTAAGTTTCTCGGCAACTATTTTTGCTTTCTCTGCAGCTTCGTTTGACATTTTATCAATAAATGAAATTAAATTTGTTGGCGCGTATATCGAAGGAAATCGCAAGCGGTAGGTATCTATGACATGGAATATTATAACTTCTTCGATTCCTGTATTTTTTAATTGTATCAGAAAGGGTATTGCTTTTTCTGCCGTTTCTGAAAAATCAGTTGGGTATAAGATTTTACGAAACATATTATCATCTCCTCACCTTTTAATTGCATCCCAGATTGTTTCGATCACTTTATGGATCTGGATATCGTTAAGTTTAATCAGGCCGAGAACATGGTTTCGTGCCAACATAACTGCGGAACCGAAAGCCAACGCAAAATGCATAAATAGAGGTAAATCTTTTATAACCTTCTGTTTGATTCCCTGCTCAATGAGTTTCCGGAATACATCCGGATCCTCGGTCTTTCCAAGAATCCTTTCCCTGTTTAGAGAAACCCCATAAGGTGAATCGAAGTATTGCTCGAGGAAGCGGAAGTGGATGGGATGGGTTATGAAATAGGTGAGAACTGTCTTGCAAAGGTGAAAATATCTTTCCTTAATATCTTTATTGGAAGGATAATCTTTCTCTACGATCGTCGCTATCTGCTCTTCCAGTATCCGGTTTATCTCGATGATGAGCTCGTCCTTGCTTTTGAAATAGCGATATATGGTTCCAGCACCCACACCGGCTTTTTCGGCAATCATGGACATCGGGGCTCCATGAAATCCATGTTCCGAGATCAGTTCCAACGCCGCTTAAAGTATGTCATTATGTTTATTTGAGTTTTGCATAAATTAATATAGGAGCGAACATTCATTCTATTTACTTATACATCACGTACTGATTATGTCAACCAGAGGTTACTTTAAAATTGAAAGATAAAACTGTAATCATTTCGATCTGAAATATTAGACGCCGGGACTAAATGTGAAAAACAAGACTTCAGAAAGGAACGGATCATTGATCATAGAAGAAAAAAACAATCTCTATTAATCATAATTGGTAGCAATTATATATAAAGAGATGATAATCTAGACATGAGGTATACGGATGGCAACCCTTTTAATCACCAACGGCTTAATTATTGACGGGAGCGGAAATGATCCGTTTCCCGGACACGTCCTGGTGCACGATGACACCATCGTCGCCGTCGTCCGGTCCGATACAGTGCAGGCCGAATCCTTTCTGGCCCAGGGTGCCGACCGCTGCCTAGACGCCACAGGTTTGGCGGTCTCTCCTGGCTTCATCGATGCCCATAGCCATTTCGACTGGGTTGTGCCACTGCCGGAGCATAACGATATTCTCTTTCCGTTGGTCGAACAGGGCATCACGACCGTAATTACCGGTAACTGCGGTTTTTCCCCTGCACCCATCCGCGCAGGAGACGCACCGCGACTCAACGTTCTTGCCGAATTCTTTCTCGAGCGAGAGCTGGAGTGCACATGGCATGGAATGGACGAGTTCCTGCAAAATTTGGCCGCGGGTGGGTTGCTCTTCAACCATGTTCAACTCACTGGACATGGTACCACTCATATCAGTACCGTTGGCGATATGAGCCGCGTCCCGAACGCGGCGGAAATGGGCGTAATGCTGGGCATGCTGCGCGAGTCCCTCGCGCAGGGCGCATTCGGAGTCTCGCTGGGGCTCATGTATCCTCCTGGCATGTTCTATGCCAGCCACGATCTGGCGCGTGTGGCCGGCGTGGCGGCTGAATCCGACCGGATTCTGACGGTACACAAGCGTGCGTTATCACGTTATTCTGGTGCCTATCCTAATATCCCCTTCCTGAGCCGGCCCCATAATTTACGGGCCCTTGAGGAAATGCTCGCCATTGGGATCGAAACTGGCGTCAAGCTGCAGATCTCCCATCTGATCTTTGTCGGCCGGCGTAGCTGGCCCACTGCTCCACAGGCCATGGAGATGATTGAGCAGGCCGTCGCGCGTGGACTGCAGATACGCTGGGACATTTATCCGCATTTCTGTGGTAATAGCTACCTGAGTGTCTTTCTCCCCGCCTGGTTCACGGCAGATTGTGAGCGCAATCTGGAGAATCCGTGGGCCATCCGCCGGCTGAAGTTTGAGCTGAAGATGGCGCAGTACCTGCTCGGCTTCAATCTTACTGACATCCAAATCATGCAGGCCGGCTACCCCAAGGGCGAGCAATTCAACGGACTGAACATCGTCGAGATCGGCCGGCTCTTGGGAAAATCCCCCATTGATACACTATTACATTTAGTCCACAAGAGCGGCGGCAAGGCTCTGCAGCTAACCTACAGCTACAGTGGGGACGAAGAACACGAGGAACTCATCGAATCCCTGATGGTCCACCCGCGTAGCCTCTTCATGACCGATACCATCTTGAAATCCGCGGGTTTCGCCAATCCAGCATCCTACGGCGCGTTCCCGCGTGTTCTTGGGCGCTTCGTTAGGGACAAGCGCGTGCTGACCATTAGCGAGGCAGTTGCCAAGATGAGCGGTCATACCGCCCGCTGGTTCGGTATCCATCGGCGGGGCGAGATCATCCCGAGTTACTATGCCGACTTGGTGATATGGAATCCTGCCACCATTGCCGACACCACCTTGCGCACCCATACCGCCAGCAAACCCATTGGGATCGAATTCGTCTTCATCAACGGGCAACCAGTCGTCAAACATGGAACGTATATCAGAGGAGCAAAGCATGGGCGGGTGCTGCGCTGGGAGGCATCGCATGCATAAACTGCCTGCTATTGCTTAATCATTTATTTCCAAATGAATGGTTGCATTAATGTACAAAATAACAAGATCAATAGGAAGAAGCATTTTACTGACTCCTCCTACAAGTCCGCAGCCAAGGGTCGCCTCACGGATTGCTCATTACCCATAGAAATGAACACATCCCCGTACAACAAGTTGAACAAGCGTTATAAATTCCTAGTATAGAGATTTTTTTCTTTATGAAAGTCAGCTATAAGATCCCGCCTCTTCCTGTATCGGCAGGCTAACATGCACCTTATTGCCTTGTCCAGTTTTTGGGGAGAGTTATAGTAGCGATTACGTGATTTTCCATATCAATGCCCTCTAGCATTGTGATGGGTTTGTCCGCGAAGGCATCAATTTCTTTTTTAAGCAGATTGAGTTTTTCTTTTCTTTCATAAATCAAATGCTCCTTATAGGTAGTTTATTTGTAATCTCTAAGTCTTGGGGATCAGCGAAAGCAGATACTCCCAGATTTCCAGAGTCTTTTTCAGCGCTTCGTCGTCATGTTGCATGCAGGTGTACATACGGGTTGCGGCCAGGGTGCACAGTCCGTGGGCCATGGTAACCAACTGGTAGTCGTCCGCGACCTGTTTCCTTGTGATAATCTGAGTGAACGCGTCCGGTTGAGTCAGGTCGAAGGAAAAGAACGCCGTAGTCATATAGTGGATAATCGGTCCGAAATTATAGACAAAAAACCCCAGGTCGGAGCGTTTCGCGAATAGGTCATTTAAGGACTTGGTAATTCTGTTTGCGTAAGCGGTAGCTTTCCCTACTGCGTCATGTTCGACCATGAGCTTAAGGGCATAGTAACAGGCCGCCATGGAAATGGGATTGGCGGCCAGTGTGCCGCCAAGGAAGACCTTATCACCCAACCCACCGGAACAGACGCTCATCACATCCTTCCTGCCGGCTACCGCACCGGCTGAGGGATAACCGTGTGTGATGATCTTGC
>JBEKJA010000116.1:0-7560 GCA_050011475.1 Syntrophales bacterium | reverse complement strand
TGATTCTTGACCTTTAGTTCCGGTACATGACCTCCTTCAGTGACTTCCATAATACTAATAAGGCTCTGTTCCATAGCTTCTTTCATAGTCAGGTATTCCGACCCAGCTCCATTTGAGCCAAGCAGCGGAATGACCGATACTTGCTTATAACACTGGATATCTCCGAATTTTATACCCGCCAGGTGATTGTTTACTGCTGTTTCCATATGCTTCCCTCCTTGTCTAATGGTCAACGTCTATTGAAATTCTAAAACAACCCAGCTTTAAGATTGACTTTAATGGCTTAACCCTGATATTGCAAGATCATGACGACGAAGGTATGTCGCATTATTGCGTAGGCAATCAGATAAAAGGGGAGAGGCGGTATATGGACAGGCAGAAGGGTTCTGAAATAAGAATTCTCCGGTTGGGGCGGATTCTCAGGGTCTTCATGGAGAAGAGCAGGGTTTCAAGCACCTGGCTGAGTGACCAGTTCAAAATCACACCACGGACAATCCAGCGTGACTTGCTGCTAATGAAGTCATCTGGTTTTCCTATCCATGAGATACAGAAGGGCATTTACGAGTTGAATAAGGACCTGGTTAAGAATCTTGAGATTTTCGATGACACGGAACTGGCCTTGGTAGTAGCCCTGAAGAACATGGTCAGTCAACTTGGACAACCATTCAAGAAAGCAGCGGATAGCGTATTCGATCATCTGTATAATTGCGTCACATCCATGCCTGTATATGTGAAGATTGACGAATCTGTTCAACTCGACAGCAGACTTTTGAACCATGTTGTGAGAGCCATTAGGGAGTGCAAACAAGTCAGTTTTCAATATACATCCGCCCGTTCGTCCCATCCTGTTACGCTCGAACCATACCGATTAGCTTACTTCAATGGTTTCTGGTACCTCATTGGAAACGACACTAAAGCCGGTATTCTGAAACGATATGCCCTTGACAAGATCAAGGACTTTCGCCTTCAGAAAACTCGTTTCAAAGGGGCACCCGCAATGCTGGATGATTCGCTCCGAAGCAGTGCAAGCATCTGGTTTTCCGGTGAGAAAAAGCTGAAGATTATCATTCGTGTCGCTGCTCCGTGCAGCAATTATTTCAGACGAAGGATAATGTTTCCAACACAGGAAATTATTGAGGAAAAGCAAGACGGGTCCCTTATTGTCAGCTACAGGGTCGGCAATTATGAAGAGATAGTCAATTTTCTCAAGTCCTGGATACCCCATATCACACTCCTTGAACCCGATGAGCTCAGGAATATGCTTTTGAAAGAGATAAAACAGTGGATTTTAAAGCAGGAGAAAATTACTCTCCAATGATGCATATTTTCAAGATTGAATTCGCACTATAAGAAAATGCTAATTAACAAGTAAGAGGGGATAGTATGCCATCATATTCTCACAGTAAATTAGGAACCTATGAAAACTGCCCGCACCAATATAAGTTGAAATATATCGATAGAATAGAGCCTCCAGAAGCTGGTGAGGGAATAGAGGCTTTTTTAGGGAGTAGAGTGCATGAAACCCTCGAAAAGCTGCATAAAGAGCTAATTTTGACGAAGCTTAACAGCCTGGATGATTTACTCCTTTACTACAAGGAACAGTGGGACAAGAATTGGCATGAAAATATACTAATCGTTAAAAAGGGATATACGAAGGATAACTATTGGGGTGCAGGTAGGGAGGCAATAACCAGTTACTATAAACGCAACTGTCCGTTTAACCAATCAAAGACTTTGGCAACAGAGTATCCGATTACATTCCAGATTGATGATTATACTATCCGGGGGTTCATCGACCGATTAGGACATCAAAACGAAGGTATCTATGAGATACATGATTACAAGACTTCAGGCTATCTCCCATCTCAAGAAAAGATTGACAATGACAGGCAGCTTGCACTCTATCAGATAGGAATAAAGGAGCATTTCAGGGATGCCGAAGACATTAGACTAATCTGGCATTATCTGATCTTTGATAAAGAGCTAACTTCAGCAAGAACCGATGCACAGCTCACGGATCTCAAGAAAGAAATAGTCGCTCTAATAAAAACAATCGAAAAAGACAAAACATACGAGCCAATAGAAAGTAATCTTTGCGACTGGTGTGAGTATTTCGCATATTGTCCCGCAAAGAAGCATGAGACGAAGGTTCAGGATCTTCCGCTAAATGAGTATCTGAACGAACAGGGAGTATCCCTCGTAAATAAATACGCCTCCATAAAGGCACGGATAAAGGAACTCGGAGAACAGGAATCCAATCTTCAAGCAGAACTTGATCTGATAAAAGAAGCTGCGATTGAGTATGCTAGGGAAAATGATATTACCAAGATCTCCGGCAGTGATTTTATATTGAAAATAACAGAAGAGAACTCCTTGACCTTTCCCCGGTCGGGGGAAGATAGACGAGAGGAACTTGAGGATTGTATAAAGAAGGCAGGCATATGGGACCATGTATCGGGACTCAACCTGTCAAGATTGGTGAAATATGTTTGTAACGAGGGACTTGATAGAAAGACTAAAGATCAATTGATGCGATTTGCAGAAGATGTGAGTGAACTTAATGTGAAACTATTGAAAAGGAAAAATAGTGATGACCGTTAATCGGAGACTGATAATAGGTGAACATATAATGAATAGAAGAAGGTGAAAATGATCACATCAAACCCTATCCAGGCGATCAGGGGATTATCTATGAAAGGGGAGAGATGCCAGAGCGAGGTTGAAACTCTCTATTCTCAGTCCCCATTTTTCATTGACTAATTCTTCTATCTGAAAAATTGGAGTTCATTCAAAACCCCCCCCTTCAATTTAATAGAGGTTTTTCCCACTCCACGCCCTAAATAATTCATCAAAAGTTAAATATCTTTTGCTAAGCCAGCCTTTTCCTTTTTGCAATTGTTCTTTTTTAACAGCTGGATTAAACACAAGCCGTGGCTCGCCGAGAAATAAGAAATTTCGTCTATAATTTTTTTCCCATGACCAGTCGTGAAATATTGGCTGAACAAGATACATGTTTTTCCTTAACCATGATTTCCCTCGTTCGTCTCGAATAATGTTTTTTACATCTTTAATCGATTCAGCAATTCCAATAGTCTCTATTTTGGCTACATAACTTATACCTACAGAGATGCCGGGGTGCAGATTTGCTATTTTTTGACCGAAGTGCGGGGCAAAATAGTTGGCTTCAGTTAATTTACTACCCTTTTCGTAATCGCAACCATATAGACGACCATGCAGAAATAGTGCCAATGTTTTTTCTTCGTTTATTTCCCGTGCATAAATCTCAGTGACGTCATCTCGTTTAATCATTTTATGCTCCTTTAAATAAGTAATCAAATCTTGGGACAAAAATTTTACTCGGTAATCATGATTTTTACAAAGACCAGTACAAACATCAGCAATATTTTTCCAAGTTATGTATCGGATTTTTTTTACTGAAAAATTAATACCAGGACTATAATTTGTAAGAAGTATGCGCCATTTCGCATTATAACGCTGGGCTTGTTTCAAAGGATCAATTAAATCGATTTTCGCTTCTATAACAGCGATGCCCTTTCTTGTAACTAACTGAATGTCAGAGCGACCGTTATCTTCGGATAATTCAAGATTGATCTCTATGGGCAGCTCCTTGATATCAAATAAGTTCAAAAAAGGCTTTGGTGCTAAGGAAATTAAATAACCAAGAATTGCTGTTAATCTGGTTTCCCTCAGAGAACCACCGAATGAATTCCCTAAGCTTGAAACAATGCTCCCACCTCTATATATAGGAATAACAATCTTCTCATCCATTTTAAAATCTCTGAGCTTTCATATACAACATTTCAGACAACTTCGGTGCATCTGAATTTATGCTTTCAAATGGTTTTGAACAAATTGGATCAAAAACTAAGAGAGGGTTTCAGTACTCATATAAACCTTTCCTGCCTTTTCGGCAAGCCTCAAAGTGCGATTCTTCTTTCTTGAAGAGATTTTGTTGTTGAGACCCAAGAGATGCTGATTTAATAATTTGGGAAAGCTTTTTTATTAAATTTTCCATGCACGCAGGCCCTGGTTTCCAGCAGAGAAGGCTCTATCCTCATATTCCGAGGCTTCCCTGTCAGCTTGTGAGAAGGGACGATTATGGATTAATCAGATTAAAGCATTTATAAGGGCCGATTCAGGTTATTTCCATCCTATTTGCTATGAATTTCCCCTTTTCCTTCCTTGTTTCCCCTTCTTTCTTCTTCATTCATTCTTTGGAAGGAATTTTTCAATAGCCTTATCCAGAAGATCCCCCGTCAGCTTTTTCTGCTTAACGGCAAGGGCTCTTAGCTTCCGCCAAAGCTGTTCATCTACGGATACCCCCATATAGACCCTCTTCTTTTCTTCCGGCTTCTGCTCTTTTCTTTCCTTGATTTCCTTGCGCAGCCTTACTGTGGCTTTCTTTGCTTCCTTCATGTTCCTTTCCTCCATTTCTTTCATTGCCAAAGCCCCTTGATCTGCTTTGAGATGCTTTCATCCGTTACATCTGCATAGATCAAGGTGGATTGGATGGATAGATGTCTCAACTGCTTTTGCACAGCCCTAAGGTCTTTTTCTTTTGCATATAACTCAACTCCATAAGAATGGCGCAGGGCATGGACGGATTTGCCCGGCTCGTATAGCTTCAAGGCTTTTAAATATTTCTTAACGATCTGCTGAATGGCCTGGGCTGTCCATTGGCCTCTCTGCCCAAGGAACAGGGGATCATTATCCCCGATTGGCTCACCCATTTCTTCTTTCCATGAAAGGAAATGCTTTAGATGCTTCTTCAGAGAATCATTGATGACAACATGGCCGGTTATATTTCCCTTACCTTCATTGACAATGATCTTGCTTTCCCCATAACCAAGCTTTAAATCACCGCATTTTAAATCAGCGGCTTCTGATACCCGAAGGCCTGTTGAAATCAGAAGGTCAATCGCCATCCATTCCCTGCTACCCGTTACCTTCCCTTTCTTGAAATCCAGCTCGGCTTGATCCCTTGCTGCCCTGCGGAGCATCCTGATTTGGGTGTGGTTGAAGTATTTCAGGGAATCTGCTTGCCGAAGCCTTTGGGCTGTCTTTGCCTTTTGATGAGGGAATTTAATGATGCTTGCTTTTGCCGTTTCCATAGCTCCTCCTTTCTTTGAATGATTTTATATTGAGTTTTCCCCCTTATTTGGAGCTGTGTTTCGGGGCTTTCCAGCTTTGATATTATCCATACTCAATAGAAAATATCCATTTCCTATCGAGCATGTCATTTCATCCTGGATAATTTGATGAATCGCTTCAGCATAGATCATGCGAATGCTGGTAAGGTACTACAGGTGTGAAATCAACATGTTTTTTATCGTGAAATGCAAAAGGAGGGATTATTTGTTATTTTCTGTAATGTTGTTTTTCTACTTATGCCTGACTATGTAAAATTTCGATCCGTAATAATCAAAAAATGGCAGAACCCTAATTTAACATGTGGTACAAGTATCTGGTGCACGCCAATTATGATTTCAGTTTAAACAAAGAGAATTTAAAAGAAAGACAATGAGGAAAAGGTTCTCCATGTTTTATGATTGTACGGAAACAAAAGGTATGAATGTTGAATGGAAATGTCTTCTTATGTAGAATCTGTTAATTGTGTTGGATTACCGCATTACGTTTTTCTGTTAATTCCTTCCCAAAAAGAATTTCTTGAAGTTTATAGGCAGGTACAACGCCAGCAATACCTATATTGGGAGTAACTATTGGAACAGTAGTGATATTTGCATCAGTGGAGGTAGTTTCTTTTTTATTTTTAGGTACGGCTATAAATTCAACAGGGATGGTTTCATTAAAATGAAGTGATATAACACCTGCTAATTTTATAATAGGGGGTCCAGCTATAATCCCCCCTGGAACCCTATCAGAGCCTAAGAAAAAAAACACAGGAGAACCACTGTTTCCACCATATGCATTTGCCTCAATTAAGTATAAATCAGCTTTGGTGTTTTTATCTATAAAAACCTTCTCATCTGTGATTAATGCAACTCGTCCATACCTAACTATAGGATAATTGCGTTCTTGACCATAGTGACGGGTGAAAAGGCCAGTAAAAAACACATCCGTTCCTTCCTTGATTTGGAGTTTTTGGAAATCTTCTTTAGTTGTTAGATAATCTTCAGGTAGGACTTTGAATTTATATTTTTCGACATCTGGGTGTGCATGAAGAACTGCAAGATCGACAGTTGGATCTTCCAAGGTGAAAATATTCTTTTTGTCACCATCTGGGAATAATATGACGGAGATATATTCTGATGTGTTGTCATTCTTATTCATACGAACAAGAATTTCAGAAAGCCATGTTTTCTGGTCTTCCTTTTGAAGAACATGTTTGGCTGTTACAAAGTAGCAGAATAATTTTTTGGGGTCCTTGTTGTCTTTTATACTAATGAAGAAGCCAGTACCATAAGGGATAGGTTCGTCTTTATGTTGTGGATCAGGGTTTGGAATAAAGATGAAGGCCACAACTTCCTTTACTTGAGAATCGATTTGAATTCCATATATGGGAATTGCTGATGTGAGGATAATTGACACTATAAATGACAGAAACAATATTAAAAAAAGATGTTTTCGGGGAAATAATTGAAAGATTTTTATCATCCTAATAACTTCTATATTTCTTATGTAATTTGTTCTGATTTAAATAAAAATTTTTCTGATATTTTATAACTTTCTTTTCCTTGTTCTGGATACCAAATATCATTATTATCACTTGCCCATTGTGGGCATAAATGATCAACAACATTGTGAATAAAGTAGGCAGGTGCTTTATTTTTAAGGTGATAGCTATGCCATTTTTGATTATAATATTTATCATTTACAGAACTTATGGGTGCATACTGCCAATACCGTACGAAAAAATCGTTCCCTAGTGAAATGCAGTTTATAATTCGTTGATGTTGTGTGTTTACACAATCATGCAATATATCCAATACGCTATTCTTAACAGAAGTTGACAATTCGTATGCAAAGAGCCCAAAGAAACGTTTCTCATTAAATGGGATGGTTGGCTGAACGAATTGAGAAATATCACATAATTTGTTCAATGCTTTTCGTAAATCTCTTTTGTTCCAAATCTTGGTTTTGATCTCAATAACTCCTCTTGCCACATCAGGCGTTATTATTATAAAATCACCATCTTGAAATAATATAGGTTTTAATTTGTCATATAAGAGGACATCTATTTGTGTTGAAGCTCGTTCAATGTTTAGAATAAACCCTCTACCAACACCTATATTACTTGGTAAATGCCTCCTCAAAATAGTTCTTATTACGCTTTCTTTCCATTCACCATCAGATAACCAATGTTCCTGATCAATATAATGTCGGACTCGATCTTTTAACGATGATAATTCGTTTGTTAAATCTTTAAAATATTCTTCTACATTCATGATGTTTATGACATATTTTAAATTTTGATGAGATGTATCATATTATTTAGGCACCTATAAATTTCAAACCATTATATATCAATAATATTTTAAAAACACCCCCAAATTATACTGATCTAATACCTATCTGAAC
>JBEKJA010000115.1:0-7593 GCA_050011475.1 Syntrophales bacterium | reverse complement strand
TTTTCGGTTCATATTACATGTTCCCCGAAGCCATGTTTAAACTGGCGATCAATGCTGAAAGACATACTGCCGGTTTAACCAAAAAGGAGATCAAGGTCGATGATCACAAGATCGTATATCTGGAAGGGGGGAAAGGGAAAGCGATATTGCTGCTTCACGGCTTTGCCGCTGATAAGGATAACTGGACACGTTTTGCAAAATACCTCACGAAGGACTATCATGTGGTGATCCCCGATTTACCCGGATTCGGCGAGAGCTCGCAAATTCCGCAGGATAACTATAGTGCTGATAATCAACTGAAACGTATCGACCGGTTTACGGATGAACTCAAGCTTGGTAAATTCCATGTAGCGGGGAGCTCCATGGGGGGGATGTTCACTGCCATGTATGGTGCCAAATATCCTCAAAAGGTGTTGACTCTCGCACTAATGGCGCCAGGAGGAGCGAAATCTCCCAATAAAAGTGAAATGGAAAAGGAAGTGGCGAAGGGCGCCAACCCATTGCTGGTAAACAATAAGAAAGATTTTGATAAGTTGATGGCATTGATTTTTGTAAAGCCGCCTTTCACGCCGGCAGAATTTGTTAAAATATTGGCCGCCAATGCGATTGCGCGCAGGAGCTGCAACGAAAAAATATGGAATGATATGAAAAGGGCTTTAACGCAGGAAGGCACCCCCGCCATGCAATCTTTTTTGGAGCCTTACCTTAGCCAGATCCAGGTGCCGGTTTTGATTATCTGGGGTGATGGAGATAAAATCGTGGACGTAGGCGGTGTTGCCGTTCTGGAAAAAAACCTGAAAAACCACCAGACGGTCATTATGAAAGATACAGGGCATTTGCCGATGCTGGAAAAGCCCAAGGATACTGCGGATGCCTATCTAAGCTTCCTGAAGAGCAAACATTGAGGATAAACTGAAGGCACAATGAAGGAGGTTGCACCATGAACGCAAGAAGGGCAAAGGCACTGGTTGGAATCATCGCGATGATCTCATTACTGCTGACGGCGTGCGGCGGAATTTATACCAATGTCAAAACACCAACGCCGACATTGAACATACAGGTTAATGCGGACAGACAGTCAAAAGTGGGGAGGACATCTGCCCAGATGTTCCTGTGGGTTGTCTACTATGGTGATTGCAGTATAGCGACGGCGATGAAGGATGGCGCGATCACAAAGATTCATCATGTCGACTCGGATATCCAATCCTATCTGTTTGGACTATACGGGAAATATACAACGGTCGTTTACGGCGAATGACGGCGTGGATTTTTTTCCTGCATGCCGTGGTTTTTATGAAAAAATTGTTATTGCCAATCCTTATTTTAATATTTTGTCTAGTATCGGCTGAGTCATATGCGCAGGGTTTTTATGATCAACCTATGAGGGGTTTCTTTTCTATCTGCGGCGGTGTCTTTGTGCCCAAAGCCGATATCAATAATTATGACACGGGCCCTGCGGTGACCCTGAGCGGATTAACCCCCATAGACAAACATTTCGGTATTGGAGTTGATCTCAATTTCAACTCAGCAAAACGATCTTCGGATGCTTCATATCTTCCGGCAAACAGGGTGGAAACATTGAGCCTCGAGATATTGGTTTACCTTCAACCTGATTTTGAAAGCAGGATTCAACCCTACATCGCAGTCGGAGCGGGCGGATATGATAACAACACCACGAACTTGGCGCCCACGGTAACGCGAAGCCAGACACAAACCAAATGGGATGATAATAACCGGTTCGGCTCATATGGAGTATTGGCAAAAGCAGGGCTCAGGATCCTGTTGGCTGATAATTTTTTTATCGGGGGTTTTGCCAAATACTTCACCAATTACCATACGATCCGGCAGATATACACAGACCAATACGGTCAATCCCATGAATACGAAAACACATACGACCTTGGAGGATTTATAGTAGAGTTCGAAGCAGGCTATAAATTCTGATGGCTCTTTGAGCAGTGAACATGACTTTTTAATGGCATTAATTCAGAAATGAGATGAGCATGCTGGATGTCACGATTTTAACACTGGCCTTTGTTTTATTGATTGGCCTGCTCTATGCTGCAAAGAAGGAGTCTGTCGCAGGGACTCTAATGACGAAACCTTTATTGTCCCTGCTGTTCATCGCGGTCGTACTCATCGTACCGCAAGCAAACCCGAAATATTTCTGCTTCATACTGGCTGGGTTAATTTTCTGCATGCTGGGAGATGTCTTTCTCATTTTTGTTAACTCTAAAAAACTATTCATGGCGGGATTGGCGTCATTTCTAGTCGGGCATATTTTCTACGGCATCGCCTTTTTCACTACAGCATCACCTGGTGTGTTGACCTTGGTTGTTGCAGTAATCATCATCACGGTCAGCAGCATAATCTTCTTAAAGCTCCGGCCATACTTGGGAAAGATGACCATTCCGGTTTTCGCTTATGTTGTAATCATCACCATCATGGTAATCGGCGCTGCGACCCTGATGGGAGACAAGCAGTTGGATTTCACCGGCAGATCGGTTGCTTTTTGCGGAGCGGTCCTTTTTTATTGCTCGGATATGTTTGTTGCACGGCAGCGGTTTATCAGGAAGGATTTTATCAATCGTTTGATCGGACTTCCCCTCTATTACGTAGGCCAGTTCATGATTGCATACTCGGTTGGCCTTCTCTGATGAAACAAGCATTCAGACATCCAGACCTGCTGACTTGAAGATATTTTTACAGTACTGGATTTTTTCACGTGCCATGAATTTGTTCATGATCGGATCTTTGATGAGGATATCTGCATAGCCGATGCTCCAGTTCTTCTCATGCCAGAGGGGATTGTAAGGCAGTAACTCAGCATTTCTAACACCATGCTCCCTGAGAAACCCGGCAATGGCCTCCATATTTGCAACGGTATCGGTGATGCCGGGAACAAGCGGAGTACGTGGCAGAACAGGCGGTCCACCGTTTTTCATATCTTCCAGCAGTCGGATAAAATTATCGAGAATGATGGAGTTCGTAACACCACAGAAACGTTTGTGTTCTGAGTCGTCAAGGATCTTGACATCGTAATAGATGGCATCGAGGTACGGATACAGCAACGCTTTGAAGTGCTCATATTTGAAAAATCCACAGGTTTCGAGCAGCACATGGATGCCTTTATCCTTCAAGGACTTTGACAAACTTGCGGCATATTCCATGTATAATGTCGGCTCGCCACCGGACAGGGTAGCACCACCCCCGGAGTTATCGAAGAATGGCTTGTCGGCGATGACTTTGCGAACAACGTCTTCGACAGACATCTCAAAGCCGACACATGAGAGAGCTCCTGACGGACATTCCCCGATGCATGCATAGCAGAGCGTGCAGAGTTCGCGCTTGATATAATATCGGTTATTCTTGGAGAGAGCTTTTTCAATACATGCATCCATGCAACGGCCGCAGCCGACGCACTTCCCGGGATCATAGGATATTTCCTCATCGGAAGTATGGCTTTCCGGATTATGGCACCAAACACAGTGCAGAGGACAGCCCTTGAAAAATACCACCGTCCGAATGCCGGGGCCGTCATCGAGGGAGTTGCCTTTGATTTCAAAAAGAAGGGGTACACCCTTTTTTCTCTTGGCTTTTGAATCCAAAAAATTATTTCCTAGATCCCGTATTCGGCCCGCTCGATCAATTCAAGCTGCATATCCCTGTTGAGTGTAACAAAATAAGCGTTGTATCCGGAAATACGCACCAATAGATTCCGATAATTCTCCGGATGGGCCATGGCATCGCGAAGCGTTTCGGAAGTAACGACGTTCATCTGCATCTGCATGCCGCCGAGCTGGAAGTATGTTTTCACATAGGAAAACATGTCGTTTACCGTTTTTTCGCGTGTATCACCAGCCGATGGCACCACCTTTACGTTGAAGGCGATATTGTTGTTAAGATTTTTCGGATCGAGCCTTGCCACATCCTTGATATTGTCCAACAGGCTGTGGGAGGCACAAGGCTGGGGAGTGAGACCCGGTGTGAAAGGTTTGCCGGCACGCCTGCCCGAGGGCAGGGCGTTTGTCAGGTTTCCGAAGATGACATGATTGGACATGGACCAGAATCCGGTTGCATATTTTCCACCGCGATAATGCGGCAGGCTGTCATAGTATTCATGAGCCCATTTGGCAACACGGTTAGCCATCGCCACCGCCTCATCACTGCCCGAACCGAATAGTGGGACTTTGTTGGTTACATATGCGTGGAGAGTCGGATCATTGTCGAAATTGGTGTCCACAGCTTTTTTTAAATTCGTGAAGGTGACCTTCTTTTCATCGAACACAGCTTTTTTGATTACCATGAGAGAATCCGTGATGTCGGCCAGGCCGATGAGGGCGGTCCCGGAACTGTTGTAAACGGCTCCTCCCTTGGTGAGATCCCGTCCCTTGCGGGTGCAGTCGGCAATCAGGGAGGATAGAAGAGGCGTTGGCCGTATATATTGGTGTGCTTCGCCCAGCATGTGGTTGTATTCAATGGATTGGTCAATAAGGAATTTAAACTGTTTTGTAAAAGCTTCGAAGAAGTCGTCGAATGTTTTGAATGCCCCTTCCTCCACTGTGCCGGTATCGGGCCCCAACTTCCAGTTCATCACGGGGTGCCAGCCGTTGTTCAAGGCCATCTCCAGAGGAGCAACCATGTTCATCATCTGCATGTTTGTATGGCCGAAATGCTTTCCACATAGGGTCGGCTCGACACAGCCGGTGGCAGCCCAGTTGCGCATATCGCTTTCAGTATAGCCCATTTCCCGCAGCGAGGTCATCATGACCACGTCGTTATGCATGGATGGTGTGGCAGATGTGATCAGGTTCACCTCGCAAAGACGCTTCAGATAAGTATCGCTATTGATACCGGGATGGAAGCGTGCATTGATGTTGGGATCGCGGATGCTGAGCATCTCCGTTACCTTGAGGAAAATATAGGTCATGTCGCAGACACCATCCGCACCTTCAGGCGTCACACCTCCAAGGGTGATTGCCTGATCTGAGGAGCTGCCGCCGAAATAGAAGTTGGCGACATCGGGCGTCAGGGGCAGATGATCCGTACAGCGCATGTAGAAGCATGCAGCCATTTCAATGGCGTGCTTAATATATTCCTCTCGCTCTTTATCCGTCAACCATTTTGCCATGTCGGCTTCGAAGTAAGGCTGGAACCACTGGTCAAGCCTGCCGATGGATAGACCCGCGTTCGTGCTTTCATGGTGGAGAGCCAGCCAGGTGATCCAGGTGGCGTTAACGGCTTCATCCAGTGTCCGTGCCGGGTATTCAACAACCTGTTTGCATATATCTGCGAGTTTGAATAGTTCTTCCTTCCGCATTGGATCATGTTCCGCTGCTGCGTCTTTAGCTGCCTGTTGTGCCAGATTCCGTGAGTAGGTCGTCAGACCTTCGAGGCACAGGATCATTGCCTCCAGAGTCGTAGCCTTCTCTTCGTCAGCCGTTCCGGCAGATAGTTCCTGTCTGATCTCCTCGATCATTCCAGCAGTGCCAAGTCTCATGATTTTTGGAAAGTCGGGAATGGTATGGGAGATGGTGGCCTGTTTCCAGTCGAAATAGACGGCGAAGCGCTCATCGATTTTCTGACACAGGGGTTTCCCATATTGCTGTCTTACCCACTCCCTGAAGTTCCGCCTGGCCCAGTATGGGAAAACGTTATGATGCAGGAGCTTCATTGTTTCTTCGGAAATATCGGCAGGATTGAGCGAACGGTGGGGTACAGTCAATAGCTCGGACCAGATCATGGTCCCATGCCCTTCGGGATATACTACGACCCCAATCTCTTTGGTCGTTGTTGTACCGGCGATGAGATCATTTTCCCGAATGATGGGCTTTTTATTTTCCATCAGGTACTTGTAGGCAAGCGCCTTTCTTGTGATGGGGTTCCACGGTTTTCCATTGCGGTCGGTTTCAAACCCGTATGCTTTGTGCCAATCCGTGACCAGCCTTGGCAGCTCCGGGCAGATTTCGGGTTTTACGGTAAAGTGGATATCCAGAAAATTCTTAACACGGGGGAAATCATCGAGACTGTACATGGAAAGATTCGGCTCAGGAAGGTATTTAACATTCGGGTCAAGCGATTCTGCCTTCATACGATAAGCCCGCCGCGCCTGCAACTCTCCGCTGAGATCCACTCGGGTTACCGGTGATTGCCTCAGCAGGTTTTTCCTGTCCGTTCGTCTCTCCTTTTCCATAAGCTTTTTCTGCTTCTTGATAATCAGCAGGGAGAGCAGGAAAAAGAAAAGATTAAGATAGGCGGCGTTGCCTTCGTATCTCAGCTCACCTTTCAGAATCATGAAGATTTGTTCGGTAGGAGTAGCAGACAGAAGCTTTTTTATGGACTTATCGGAGGCGAAGGTAAGCAGAACATCGACATCTCCCGGAATCAAGTCGGTTACAGATACCATACCATCCCGGAAAATGATTCCCACCTCCACGGAGCCGCTGTCCGTCCGGATGCCCAGGGAAAAATTGATCCAGCCCTCGCTGCCCTTGAGAAATGCTTTCAGCGAACCACGCCGGTTGAAATTTATAGCAATGAGGTGCAGCAGCACATGCACCAGGATATTGGTTGAGGTTTTTCTGGCCTGCGTTTTATTGGACGGGTATAGCAGCATAACAAACCTCCTTATTATGGAAAGTTGTGAAACAGTTTCCAGATGGACACGAAGCAGTTTGCACCATGTCGGGGCAGACAGTCAAGTTGCTTTTTATTCTATCGATATTACTGCGTATTTTTATTTATTTGTATGCCAGTTCAACAAATAGATCCTGAATCAAGTTCAGGATGACAAGGGGGAGGGTTTCAGGGTGACGAAGAAGCGAAGGACGCTAATGAATCGATGATCACACTTATGTATTCCTTATAATGCGAAGAATTGAAATAGGCCATTTGTGTCCATATCTAAAGAAAAACTTCGCCGTCGATGACTTAACTGTTTTATAATTAAATTTTACCTTGATATACAAATCTCAGAAAAAGCAAAGTTCTTATATTAATTGTTACCACAGACGTAAAGGAGGCATCTTATTTGATGAGAAAAGGATCATATGTGTTTCAAAGCAGAAATGAGCTTCTGAACCTTCTCAAATTAAAAACGATAAGAGCCCATGTTAAAAAGTTCTTTTCTAAAAGACTCCCTGACGTTGAAAGTGTCGTTCTTCAGTCAATTGCAGGTAATACTTTTCGGGCTTTCCAGAAACTGCCGAAGCGTCCTTCGATTGTTTTCATGGATTGGGCATTAGACTACCTTCATCATACACTTGAAACGCTCAAGAGCATTACTGACCGCGAAAGCTATGCGGACTATGTTCATGAGTCAGCTTTCCATCTGTGTGCAATGTGGTATTCCGAGATGGCTGCGGAAATCGGATATGGAAGGAGTACAAAACTACTTAATCTGGTCCTGAAGAAGCTACCTTGCTTCGAGGGCATCGAAAGTGACATAAGAAACTGAGTCATCGAATTTCAGCATGTACCGCTCGACAGTTACACAATAGTCGGACTGAGAAGATTGATAAAAAGTTCCGAAATACCACGTAATGCAACGATGAAGTTTATTGATAACCCAAACGACTACAGGATAGTACAGCG
>JBEKJA010000114.1:0-7615 GCA_050011475.1 Syntrophales bacterium | reverse complement strand
TTTGAAGACACCTCACCGATGATTCCCGACAAGCCGATGAATACCTACTTCCAGGGTATTATTGGCCTGGCCATGGTTTATTTCTGCGGATGGTTCATGCATGACCTGCCCGCCAACAATGGCCTTCTGGACGTCTTGGACTGGGAGTTTCCTCCAAACTCTGTCATAAACGCCCAGGGTGAAACGCCGACTGCCATGGCACCCGGCGTCCAGGTCTGCTTTGCGCATGGGATGTTTCTCTGCGGTGCCCGGATGACCTATCATCTCGATCCGCTGCGGGCGGTTGCGGCATGGTATCAGGGCTTCGGTGTTCCGTATTTCGGCGGAATCAATCAGTGGGGAGACCCCATTGCGGACCTCACTCCCGAACTCAATGCCACCGGCTGCGGAGCTCGTCCCGATATGGATGGGGTCAATTGTGCCGGTTCCTTCTTCGCGACGATGAGCGATTGTTCCGATGTCGAGACGACAGAGCTGGATCGTCCCTTCGTCTACCTGTTTCGCAACTACTTCAAGAACTCTTATGGACACGGCAAATTCAGGGGCGGAGCAGGCGTCGGCTTCAGCCTCATGATTCATCATATGCCGTTCCTCGCACTGGGCAGTCTGGGGGGCGGCAGTAGGTTTCCGGCAACGGTAGGCACCTTTGGCGGTTACGCGGTGCCAACGGTCTTCATTCAAACCGTGCAGGGCAGCAATATGAAAGATATTCTTGCTGCATCCAATCCCTCGATCCCGGTGAATCTCGATCAGGTCTATGACAAGCAAAACCAGGAGCAGGGTATCAAAAGCTTTTTCAACATCGCCATGCCCCTGACATTCCTGTTTGGAGGCGACACCTTCTATGCACCGGCAGGAGGAGGTGCCGGATATGGAGACGCACTGGAGCGTGATCCACAAGCCATACTTAAAGATCTGCATGAAGGCATGGTCACACCGTGGGCAGCCCGCAACATCTATAAAATTGTATATGACGAGGACACGCTTCGCCTGGACGAAGAGCAGACAAAGGCAGCCAGAGATGCGGCAAGAGCTGAAAGGAAAAAGAATGGGAAATCGTATACGGAGTTTGAACAGGAATGGATGAAGCTCAAACCCTCGCCCGCCGCACTGAGATTCTACGGACCTTATCCTCACCCGAGCAGGCCGGGAGGAATGTGATAAACTCAATCAACAGGAGGATCATCCATGGCAACTATGGATATTGCACACGAAAGAGTAATTCAGAGAGAACTGAAAAAAAAGGTTGAGCAGTTCGGCAACAGGGAGTTTTTCTGTTTCAGGGACGAAACGTTCGGCTATATGGATTTGGACAGGGAGTCGGATAGGGTGGCGGCAGGGTTCCAGGCTCTCGGAGTCGGCAAGGGAGACAAGGTGGCCATCATCATGAATAACCGGCCCGAGTTTCTTTTCCTTTGGTTTGGCCTGTGCAAACTCGGCGCCGTGGAAGTTCCCATAAACATCGCCCATCGTGGCGATGTGCTCATTTACATGGTGGATCACGCGGATTGCCGTCTCATTGTCATGGAAGCGCAATTTCTTGACCGTGTTGAGCCCGTTTTGAAAGATCTGTCCAAGGTGGAAAAGCTGGTTATTCTCAACGACACAAATGCAGCGATCCCGTCTTTGGGCAAACCGGTTATGGATTGGCGCACCGTCATCGACAATGACGGAAAGTTTGAAGAGCCGGAGGTGATATGGTCCGATCCATTCATTATAATGTTTACATCCGGTACCACCGGACCTTCCAAAGGGTCGTATATGCCCCATAACTATGCCTTGTGCATGGGCGAAATGGTCGCACTGGCCGCTGAATATACGGATGGCGACAGGCTTTACAACGCACTTCCCTTATTCCATGGCAACGCCCAGCTCCTTTCAACCATGCCGGCCCTTATGAGCGGTGGCCGCATGGTCCTGGCAGAGCGCTTCTCACTCACCGGATTCTGGCCCGATGTGAAGAAGTATGGATGCACCGCCTTTAATTACATCGGAATCATCCTGCCGTTTCTGCTCGCCCTTCCTCCGGAATCCAGCGATGCTGATAATCCCCTGCGGATCCTTGTGGGAGGCGGATGCTCCGCAGAGGTGTTTGATCTCGTGGAACAGCGCTTCAACCTGAAAATTCTCGAAGGCTACGGGATGAGCGAGATCGGCCTGCCGCTGGGGAGTCGTCTATCCGAACGCAGGAAGGGTTCAGTCGGCAAAGTGGCACCCGGCTATGAAGTGAAGATCGTTGATGACAATGGAATGGAGGTAGAAAATAACGTGCCGGGGGAACTGCTGATTCGCACCCAGGCACCCTACGCGATGCTCCTTGAATATTACAAAATGCCGGAAAAGACAGTGGAGGCTTGGCGCGACTGCTGGTTTCATACCGGTGATTATCTTACAAGAGACGAGGAAGGGTATTATTATTTTGTAGATCGCAAGAAGGATGCATTACGGAGGCGCGGCGAAAACATCAGCTCCTATGAGGTTGAAAAGATCATCAATGAACATCCTGCCGTCATGGAATCAGCAGCCATCGCAGCGAAATCGGAATTATCGGAAGACGAAGTCATGGTGTGCATCACGCTGAAACCCGGCGCCGCGCTTGAACCCGAAGCGCTCATTGACTTTTGCCAGGAGAAAATGGCGTACTTCATGATCCCCCGGTATGTACGTATACTGCCTCAACTGCCTAAAACCCATACCCTTAGAGTGCAGAAGAATGTTCTGAGGGATCAGGGTGTGACGCCTGATACCTGGGATCGTGAGAAGGCCGGGTACAAACTGAAGCGATAAACTACTGAATGAGAGGTAAAATATGAGTTCCCAGCCCATTGCCGACATACCGCCTGTATATCCAGGGATAGTCACACCGTCTCCCTATGAAGCGAATCCACCTGAGTTGCTTGGCGGATTCTGCCCGGTGTGCAAGCGGCATTATTTTCCAAGACCCCCGTACTGTACCAAATGCCTCGGACCAGTGGAGCAAACGACATTAGGTTCCGAAGGGACGGTCTATAGCTTTACAGTCATAAGGACCAAGGCTCCAATGGGATTGCCGGAGCCATACGGCGTAGGGTACGTCGATCTTGCCGGTTCAGGATTGCGCATCTTCTGTCTGCTTGATCCAGAGGCTATAGATAATCTTTGTGTGGGAGCACCGGTCCGTCTCAGGGTAGGGCAAATTGGAAATGACGTGAACGGCAATCCCTGCCTGAGGCCCTACTTTACGCCTCTGAATAAAATTTGATACCGGTTAACCTTTAGCCGGTGGAAAAAATTCCAGCCCCTATTTGAAAGGAGCGGTATATGTCTTCAGCGATGGTTGCGGGGATAGGCGTCACCCCTTTTGGTAAACATTTTGAAAGGAGCCTTGTCAGCCTGGCCACAGAGGCGGCACACTCGGCCCTTGCGGATGCGGGAGTCAAACCGTCCCAGGTAGATGCATGTTTTTTTTCCAATGTCCTGGGCTGCTATCTTTTCGGAGACGCCACCATAGGCCAGAACGTCTTCTGGGAAGTGGGGATCAACCGTGTTCCTGTTGTGAATGTTGAAAATGCCTGCACCTCCAGTTCCACTGCATTCTACCTGGCATGCAACATGGTGGCCGCTGGTCAGGCGGAAGTAGTTCTTGTCGTGGGTGCCGAGAAAATGTGGGTCCTAGAGATTGGACTACTTCACTCCGGGAAAAACGAACTGGATACGTTGATGGGATTATCAGCCCCGGCTAGCTTCGCCCTGCGTGCCGTGCGCCATATGGTGGAATTCGGCACCACTCGCGAACAGTTGGCAGAGGTTTCAGTCAAAAACCGCCGTCATGCAATGTCCAATCCCATGGCCCTGTATCGGAAGCCGACAACAATCCCGGAAGTCCTGGCATCAACCATGATTGTTGATCCATTGACCAAGCTCATGTGCTGTCCCATCGCGGATGGGGCCGCCGCCGCAGTCGTCTGTTCCCCCTCCGCTGCAAAAAATATCGGACGATCCGTCAAGGTTGAGACATCTATTCTCTGCTCCGGAAATTATGAAAATCCCCAGGATATTGTAAGATGGGAAACGGACTACCGGGCCTGCAGGATTGCCTATGAGAAGGCCGGTCTGGGACCGGGGGACCTTGACATTGTCGAATGCCACGATGCCTTCGCCATTTCTGAGATCATGCATTATGAAGCGCTTGGGTTGTGTGCGGAGGGTGAAGGGGGCAGATTTGTCATGGAAGGGAATGCCGAACTGGGCGGAAAGACCCCTGTAAATACATCCGGCGGCTTGCTCAGCCGTGGACACCCGCTGGGAGCCACGGGTCTTGCACAGATTGGTGAGGTCGTAACACAGATTCGCGGTGAAGCCGGCCCGCGGCAGGTGGAAGGTGCCAGGGTAGGCCTTGCCCATTGTATGGGAGGCGATAAGGCGGGTGATACGAAAAATTGTACCGTTGTCATTTTATCAAAATGAAATGCTTTCCCAATATTTGCGGAGGATAATCGCATTGGAAAAACTGAAAAAAATAGTCGGGATAGGAATCGCGGTAAAGGATCTTGAAAAAGCAACGGACCTCCTGTGCAATTGCTTTGGAGGGAGACCGGGTGAGGTCATGGAAGATCCATTTTCGGGGATGAAATTCAGGATGGTCCGTGTTGCAGACGTGGACTTCGAGCTTATGGAAGCAACCATGGAAGAAGGTCCCGTTGGTAAATTTATTCATAACCGCGGCGAGGGGCTTCATCACATCGCCTTCGCAGTGGACGGCGTTGCAGATAGGCTCAACGGACTGAAAAATATGGGTTGCAGGCTGATTGATGAAAAGCCTATCGAAGTACTTGGTGTCAAGACCGGCTTCGTTCATCCCAAGTCGTTTTTCGGAGTCATGATTGAACTCACAGAATTTCCGGAAGGTTATTCCCTACCGGGAAGCGATCCAGTATGATGGAATGATGAGAGACATAGAAGCACTCTGTTTCCCAAAATCTATTGCCATCATAGGCGCCTCCGGCATGGAGGGAAAAATTGGAAATACGATTGTGCAAAATGTCCTCAACTGGCAGGGGCAGCTTTACCTGGTGAGCTACCACGAAGAAGAAATCCTGGGGAAGAAGGCATTCACTGATCTATCAAATATCCCCGACAATTTGGATCTTGCAATCATAGCACTTAATGCGAAAAAAGCAGTGGGTATCGCAAAAACGTGTGCTGAAAAGAAATTCAAGATACTTATAATCCTCTCCAGCGGCTTTTCGGAATCGGATGAAGAGGGTGTTCATCGAGAGTCGGTTCTAAAAGAATGCGTGCTGTCGGCGGGAACGAGGATTCTCGGACCGAACACGTTGGGTGTATTCGTTCCCGGTACGGGCCTGGACACCATCTTTGTTGAGCATGGAGACAGGATGTTTTCCAGTCCTGGCGATGTGACCCTGATCACCCAGAGCGGATCTGTGGGTGTGGAAGCACCGGGAGTTTCTGGAATGACTGGATGGGGCCTTCGGGCATTCATCGGTCTTGGCAACAGGATAGATATCGGTGAGAATGAACTGCTGAAATACTTTGCCCGTGATGAGAAAACGAAGAGCATCGCTGTCTATATTGAGACGTTCCAGGACGGTTACGGTTTTCTGGATATATGCAGGAGTCTGACGCCTGAAAAACCAGTCATTGTCTTAAAGGCGGGCAGATCGGATGCTGCGATGGAGGCCGTTGCATCCCATACCGGGAAAATGGCATCCCCCGCAGAAGTATTTTTCGGAGCGTCAAAGCAATCCGGTATTCACCTGGCGGACAATGAAGAACAACTGACGGATTACTCGAAAATACTTGCCCGAGAACCCGCTGCCGATAATCCGAATGCAGCCATCATTACCAATGCAGGAGGATACGGAATTATCAGCCTGGATTTAATGTCTCAGACCAAAGACCTGAAGGCAGGCAGGCTCGCTGAAGAAACTGCATCTCGAATCAAAGAAAAGGCACCTACCTTCGCATCGATTAACAATCCCATCGACTTGACGGCCTCTTCGGATAACACCACAATGAAGCATGCGTTGAATGTTCTGGAGGAGGACCCATCGGTCGGGCTGATTCTCTGTCATGCCCTGTTCGCTCCTCCAAAAATAGACAGGGCAGGTTTGATTGAAATATTAATATCTCACCGCAGACGAACAGCAAAACCGTTTATCGTGTTCGTTGCTTATGGACCCTTCACCAATGAAATTGCACTGACGTTATATCAGAATGGCGTTATGGCTTTTACATCTCTGAGCCGTGCCATAAAGGCAATGGATGTATTGGCCGAGAGAGGGTATTTCTTAAGAAAGGTGTGCTGAATGCCTGGTGTCCCCGGCAAGATAAAAGGAGAGGGGAATTGAAAACACTAAAGGGTAAAGTTACGGCTATTACGGGCGCGGGTTCAGGTATCGGACGGGCATTGGCAATTCGTTTGGCGGAGGAAGAATGCCATCTGGCGATTTCTGACATCAACGAGAAAAACCTGAAGGACACCGAGCAGCTTATCGGGAAAAACGTGAAAGTGTCGGCACATGTTGTGGATGTGTCTGATCGTGAACAAATGTATCGTTATGCAAGCGAAGTCGTAGAGAAGCACGGTCGTGTGGACATGGTTATCAACAACGCAGGTGTTGTACTGGCTGATACGGTCGAAGACACTACGTATGATAATTTTCAATGGATTATGGGCATTAATTTCTGGGGGGTAGTACATGGCACGAAGGCTTTTCTGCCTTACATCAAGGAAAGGCCGGAGGGCCATATTGTTAATATATCCAGTATAAACGGCATAACGCCCATGCCTTACGGGTGTGCCTATAATGCAACGAAGTTTGCCATCAGGGGTTTCACTGAAACGCTTGCCCAGGAGTTGAGGGGAACATCCGTCAAGGCAAGCGTTGTGCATCCCGGCGGCATCAAGACCAATATTGCCAGGAATGCCCGCTATTACAAACATGTCAATCCCGGTCAGGATAAGCAGGAATTTATCGCTGCATTCGAAAATAATGCGATGACCACGGCTGATAAAGCCGCCCGAATCATTATATCAGGTATAAAGAAAGATAAGATTCGAATCATAGTAGGGCCCGATGCACGATTGTTTGATTTCATGACGAGAACATTTCCGGCATCTACACTCGGCTTTGCCAACTATATCGTTCGTAAGTTGGCGGCATTGAAAAAGTCATAAGGGAGGACAGATGGCGATAGGTGTGCGTATATTCCTGACAGGGATCAGCGGATACCTGGGGCGTGTACTTGCCGAACAATTGGCACTGATGCCTGAGGTGGATCGTATTACCGGTATCGATATCTCTCAACCAAGGTTTATCCTACCCTCCAAGGTCCAATATTTAGAAAGGGATATTCGTGCTACTGATCTTGCGAAAATCATAGCCGGTCATGATGTTGTGATTAACACTGCATTCATTGTCCTATGGCCGTCGCGTATACCGGAATCTGAAAGGGATGACATAAATATCAATGGTGCGCGCAATGTGGTAAAAGCAGCGCTGGCAAGCGGGGTGAATAAATTCCTTCAAATCAGCAGTCAGGCCGCATATGACACCCGGAGCATTCATGGAAAGATGAATGTGACTGAAGATTTCCCCCTGGGCCGGGGCGA
>JBEKJA010000113.1:0-7639 GCA_050011475.1 Syntrophales bacterium | reverse complement strand
TATGTGTTTAAATTTTCTCATATGAAACACCTGTAATATTCACTGAAAGTTAATGACCAGCTAGAGAAATATGTATCACATGTTAAGTTACAATTCTGCACATTTTTTTAATTATTACGGATTAAAATCCAGCATGGACAGTTAAGATGAGAAAAACAGCACTACAGGAAGTACTCATTCGGTTCACATGATCTTGATTTTTTAAATGCCTTATCATCAAAATTGCTGCTTTCTCCTACAATTCCTTGCTACGTCCTTGTGCTAAGAAGTGAGGATAACGGATTAAAACACTTAAGATTCTTAAGCGTCGTAAGCAGATTAAAAAAATGACGATGCTTTTACGAAGGAAGCAGAATCGCACTTTGAGGCTTGCTGAAAAGGCAGGAAATGTCTATATAGATGTTGTAACCATTTCATAGTTTTTGATCCAATTTGTCCAATACCATTTGAAAACGTACATTTAAGAGATTTTTGATTGTGCAGATCAGTAAAATTATTTCCGGTGGCCAAACTGGATCAGATAGGGCAGCTCTTGACTTTGCCATTGAATACAACATTCCTCACGGTGGCGATCCGACAACTGAGATCTTGAATGTTATTAAGAAAGAAAACATTGACCTGGTTTTTTTTGCTAGCTCATCAGGAAAGTCGCATGGAACACTTCCTTTTCGGCCGCAGTAACGAAGAGATTATTGAGAAGATGCCATGTTCAGTTTTATTGGTGAAAAAAGACCCCGAAATTATGTCATATTGAACTATATATGATAATATTTCAATCTGTCTTCACAGGTGCTGTCAAGATAGATCCTTTCTTCGAAAGCAGCATATGAAATTCTTTAATGATTGGAGCTCCCGGTTGAACCTTGAGGAAAAAATCATCATCGTTATGGCGCTGTTGTTCAACAGTCTAATCCTGTTGTTCATGCAGATAAGAGCGGCCTGGGACATATTTTTCCTGAACCTGCTTATGATCTCACTCATTCTCATGGTGAGCCTCGTACAAAGTGGACGCTATAAGAAGTACATGCAAATCCTCAGGGACTGGTATGTGCTCCTGTTCCTCATCCCCATCTATTTGGAAAACCGCAGGCTTATCCCGCTCATCAACCCTCACGATATGGACAATGTCATCATAAAGATCGACAGGTTCCTATTTCTGGGCAACGATCCCACGGTGATTCTTGAAAGGATAACCTACCCAGTACTGTCAGAGGTCTTACAAATAATATATGCAAGCTTCTACTTCCTACCGATTACCTTATGTCTGCTTCTTTACTTTACAAAGAGATCACATCTGGATTTTCATATCTGTGCATCCACCATCATGATGGGGTTTTCCCTTTCCTATCTCGGGTACTATATCACACCGGCCATCGGGCCCCGGTTCACTCTTGCACACCTGCAGACCATTCCGCTCACGGGTGTTTTCTCCTTTGACTTCGTCCGGGACATGCTCGCACGAGCGGAAGGCATGATGAGAGACTGCTGTCCGAGCGGCCATACTCTGATCTCACTTCTGACCATCCTTCTGGCCAGGAAGTATTACAGGCCATTATTTCTGGTAACCTGCGTGTGGGCATCCCTGCTTATATTCTCCACTGTGTATCTGCGGTATCATTACGTAACCGATGTCATCATCGGTGCAATCCTGGGGCTGGTGGTATACCGCTACGCACCATCACTTTCTGAGGCGCTAATCCTGGGCAATGGAAGGCTTAAGGACAGTGTATCGGTCCACCCCTTCAGGGAAGAATAGCCAAACGATGACTTTAAGGAAAGATTTTCATGAAATGGGTCTCTCGTAGATCCGATAGGTCTTATATCGCTCGGCGAAGAGAGACTGGAGCGCACCAATCATTTTTTTATTCGTTTCCACAATCAGAGAGCAGTCCGACTCTGTGTAGCCAAGTCCGATCCCGTCTTCGATGGTCTTTAGATAAAACATATCATCAATCTTATGCCCACGGTACTCCGGGAGCACGCCCATGATTATGGTGCGGAGCTTCTTTGTTTTCTTTGCTTCCCGCAGAAAATGCCAGAGGCGCCAGGGGTACATCCTGCCGTTCAGGACCCTCATGGCTGGGTTCACATCCGGGATGGATATGATGAAGCCGATGGTTTTACCATCTTTCTCCGCAAAGATGGTCAGCTCGGGTATGGCGATCATCTTGAGCTCCTCATAGATTGCATCCATCTGTTTGTCGGTGAGCGGCAGGTGCCCCCAGTTGCCTTCCCATGCGACGTTGAAGATCTGCTGTACCTCTTTTATCCGCCGCCTTATATCGCGCTTGTCGAGGATTTTGAACTCTATATCCATATCCTTCATTATGTTTTTCTTGATATCTTCGAGGTAGGGCTTGTAGGCATCGATCTTTTTCACAAGAAAACAATACCAGTCAATGCACTTGGTGAAGCCGGCAGCTTCTGCCAGATCCTTATAATAAGGAGCAAAGTGGAAAAGGCCTACCACAGGCATCACGTCGAGCCCGTCTACCTCGAACCCCACTGAATCGTATACAGAAAAGCTCTGGGGACCATTCATGACCTTCTTGCCCTTGCCCTTGAGCCAGGCCGAGGCGGTGTCGAAAAGTTTACAGGCGACCTCTACGTCATTGATTGATTCGAAAAAACCGAAAAAACCCGTTTCCCTGTCATATTTCTTTTCGTAAAGGTGATTTACTTGTGAGGTGATACGGCCAACGGGTTTGCCGTCTTTGTATGCAAGGAAAAATTCCGCTTCACCAATCTCGAAAAAATAACCCTTCTTCCTATCGAACAGTTTCTTCTGTTCGCTGATGAGTGGCGGAATCCACAAAGGATTTTTGTCATAGATCTTCGTTGTCCAGGGAAGCATGATGAAATCCTTCATCATGCTCTTGCTTTCTATCCTCTTCACCTCGATCATCACCTGTTACCTCCGGCATGCATTAAAGTAAACATAAGAAATAAGGATGTAGTGTTGACCTGATTCATGTGTTTGTATCACATGTTAAGTTAAAGTTCTGCCATTATTTTGATTGCTAACAATTGAAATCTTTCATAAACAATATTTCAGGAGGAAGGAACGAACTCTGTAGTACATCCTTATCAATTTAAGCGTGGAGGCAATCAAACTCCCATAAATTGATTGACATGTCAATCAACATATGCTTTGACTAACAAACCGAGAAGAAAAGATAAGTTCATGAGAAGATGTGTTGAATATAGGTATGCAAGCAGTCATATGAACGAGAGGAGGTAAAAGTAATGTCTGAGATCTTCAAGGGAATTGAACCGATGATTCACAATAGCAAGATCAGTGTGCCGTACAGCTGGTGGGCGGGCGATACGGCGAGCAAGTTTTTTATCAGCCTGAGAGATGAGCAAAAAATCATTGCCCCGCGTTGCGGGAAGTGTGGAAAAGTGTTTATGCCGCCGCGCAAGGTTTGCCCGGCCTGCTTCACGGAAAACACGGAATGGGTGAACCTGCCCGGTGAGGGGACGCTGGTTTCTTACAGTGTCGCCCGGCGTCAACTGGAATCGATACCAGAAGATAAAAAGGTTCCAGTCATCTGGGGACTCATTCACTTGGATGGGGCCGACACTGCCATGCTTCACTACCTGGATGGAGTCAATCCCGGAGAAGTGACCATCGGTATGCGTGTGAAAGCGGTTTTTGCTGAATCACGGACGGGCAGCATCCGTGACATCTCGCATTTCAAGCCTGTCAAGTAGGGAGGAACTATGGATAGAGCAGCAATTATCGGCGTCGGAATGACGAAAATTGAAGCAAATAAGAATCGGGAAACCTTTGCTGACATGGCATGGGAAGCCGTAAACAAGGCATTGAATGATGCAGGGATGTCTATTGATGACATCGACAATGTCATCACCACATCCAGTGATTTCTGGGACGGTCGCACGATCTCATGTATGGCCGTGGGCGATGCGAGCGGCGCAGCAGACAAGAATATTTCCTGCGTGGAGGGTGATGGGACCTACGGTGCCTTTTACGGCTATACACGGGCGCTGTCGGGTTCCTATAAAACAACCCTGGTGACTGGTCATTCAAAGGGTTCTCAGTGCATTTCCAGCCTGATTACCAATGCGGCCTTCGATCCGATCTACGAACGGGGACTTGGAATGGACATGGTAACAGCGTGCGCGATGCAGGCCAATGCCTACATGAACCGGACCGGGGTGACGCCTGAGCAAATGGCCTTGGTTTCGGTGAAGAACCACAGAAACGCCTTCAAAAATCCGATGGCACAGCTTCCCATGAACATCACGGTGGAGGATGTCATAAAGTCCGAGATGATAGCATATCCGCTCCGCAAGCTTGATTGCTCACCCATATCGGACGGGTGCTGCGCCATTATTATCGCCCACGAATCGGTGGCGACAAAGTTCAGGCAGAAACCCGTATGGATTAGAGGATTGTCGTTTTGCGCAGACAGTTTCTTCTTTGGTGACCGTGATTTATCTCGGAGCAATGCCCTTGTCGAGGCCGCAAAGGCCGCATACAAAATGGCCGGGATTAAGGACCCGAAGAAGGAGATCGACATAGTTGAGCTTTATGACGCATTTACCTACCAGGAGCTGCTCTGGCTCGAAGAGATGGGACTGGCGGAATATGGAATGGCGGCCAAGCTCCTTGAAGCGGGTGAGTTCAACATGGACGGTCCATTGCCCGTGAATGCGTCGGGCGGGCTACTGGCGGGTCACCCCGTGATTGCGGCCGGACTTTATCGTATTTCCGAAATCGTCGTGCAGCTGCGCGGCGATGCCGGGGAGCATCAGGTCAGGAATGCCCGGACCGGCCTTGCCCATGGCATCAATGGTCTCTGCGGTCAGTCACACTGCGTCTGGATTCTGGACAAGGAAAGGTAGGAGGAATCATTATGGGGAAACGAGTAGCAATCGTAGGAACGGGGCAGACCTTCCACAAGAGCCATCGCCCGGATGTGAATGGTCAGGAACTCATCAACGAAGCGGTTCAACGCGCCTTGGCCGACGCCGACCTGACGATGAAGGATATTAATGCTATTGTCATTGGGAATATGGATCATTTTGAGGGGATCAACTATGTTGACTGCTGGAGTGTTGATGGTTCCGGTGGTGTGATGAAGCCGGTCATCAAAATCACTACTGGCGGTACAACCGGAGCCTCTCTGGCCATTGGAGGCTACCATATGGTCGGTTCCGGCATGTTCGAGAAAGTTCTGATAATCGGCTGGGAGAAAAACTCCGAGTCTGATACCACCGGCGCCATTACGACAGCCTTCGATCCCATCTGGGACCGGCAGGTTTTTGCCGGCGCTATATCCGGGCTGGCTGCCGAGGCGCAGGCCTACATGGCGCGCTATGGCGCCTCTGAGAGGGATGGCGCCCGTGTTTCCGTACGTGATCGAAAACATGCGATGAACAATCCCCACGCGCAGCTTCGGAAAGAAGTGACACTCGAAGACGTGCTGGCCTCTCCGATGCTGGCCGATCCCATCCACCTTCTCGATGTGTGTCCCAGGACGGACGGTGCCTGTGCGGTTATTATGGCCAGCGAAGACGTCGCTGAGAAGATCTGTCCGAACCCCGACTGGATCTGGGGAACTGCTGCGCGTCACTCCTATGCCTATCTCGGTGATTGTGACTGGGGCCGGCTGACGAGCATGGAGAGATGCGCTAGAGAGATCTTCAAGAAGGCGGGAATCAAAGAACCGCGAAAAGAACTTGACGTCATCGAAATGTATCAGCCCTATTCTTTTGCCGGGCTTATCTGGATCGAGGACATGGGGATCATCGGTCATGGCGAGGCGCCGCAGTATGTGTGGGGCGGCAACACCGATATGGGCGGTGAACTTCCGGTCAATCCATCCGGGGGTGTGATATCCTGCAACCCCATCGGTGCGACCGGACTTATTCGCTGCGCAGAGGCGGCGATGCAGGTCATGGACAAGGCGGAAGCGCGTCAGGTGCCGAATGTCAATTTTGCCGTCAGCACCGGTTTCGGGGGATGCATGTGGATCAATATGCTCCTTCACGGAAAGAAAAAACCGAATTGAGAGGTGAGATCATGGCTGAAAAGGAACAATTGATTATTGAATCCGGTGAGGCGGCACAGCCCTTTAAATATGCAGTCGGGATGCACGGCAGCAAGTTTTTTAAGGAAACCCGTGACAATAAACGCCTCATGGGATTAAAGTGCCCCAAATGCGGCAAAGTCTATGTTCCGCCACGGGGTGTATGCGGCAAGTGCTTTGTCGAGATGGATGAATGGGTCGAAGTCGGTCCGCTGGGCACAATCGGCACATTTACCATTCTACGCTTCGCCTTCATTGATCCGGAAACCGGGCATCAGAAACCTGTCCCCTACGGTTACGGGTTTATCAAACTTGACGGCGCCGATACCCTGCTGCAACATTACATCAACATTGAAGATGAGAGTAAGGTCAGAATCGGCGCCCGTGTGGAACCCGTATATGCAAAGGAGCGCAAGGGAGACACCAGGGACATTGAGTATTTCAGGATCATTGATTGATCCATGGGAGGAACTCCGGCAATTGAAATCAATGCTGCGAAGCGGATCCTGAGGCTTAAGAGCGCGTTGAGTGGAAGTATATTTACCGGTACGGACAAGGTCCGCAGCGGTTACGGCAACGGTGACTGCCTGTATTTTGATTTCCGACACAGGGTCTTTGCGCTGGCGGACGGTACAGAGCGGTTTCCCTGGGCTTCGCGGGACATCCTCATTCGGCTATCTGATGCATTGATGAAGGCTGGTGTCCCTGGTACGGCGGCGGACTGGAAAGCGCTGATCAACCGCAGGGTCTATGCGGGACAGAAGTATCAGCACAAGACCACATTCAGCTGTGTTGCCGTCAGTGGCAATGATGACGAAGTCGCCCTGACGGTAGCTCACGGCGGTGACAGTGTGGTTATCGTGATGGACTCCCTCAATGGCGAAGTCCTCTTCCAGACCGGACGTAATATGGTTTTTGCGGGGCGGAGCCGGGAGATCGTCGATGTGATTGAACACCGCGTGACGGGCAGGAATGTCAGGGTGGTCATTTACAGTGATGGTTTCGATGATTTATTTCGCTTCTGCATCAGTCAGTCCTTTTTTTCCAGTATGTCGGACGCCTTTACCATCTTTCCCGTAGATCGCATCGGCGAACGCATGCACGATATTCTTGTGGAAAATGCTGGTCTGATCGAGCACGACGATATTGCCTTCATCGTCTTCGATCCCTTTCGTCTGGTTGGCAATGAAGCAAAACGTATTCTAATTGGAGGTACACAACCCCACGAGGAAAAGCATTTCCGGACAGGCCATGAGAATGGGGAGGCGGACCGGTGGATACCCCACGGGGTATGGGCTGCTGCCGCGGAGACATTTCTGAAATCAGGTATAACAATTCAAGAAGATTAATATCCGGACCTCACGACAAAACGTGTCTTTCCCCTTATGGACTGCGAAGTGTAAAATAGAAGCATGCACCCTCATCTACTTTGCCTTTCGCCCACACTCTACCGCCATGACGATGAATAATCCGTTGGACAATCGCCAGGCCGACTCCTGTGCCTTCATATTCCTCGGCACTATGAAGGCGCTGAAAAACGCCAAATAATTTATTGTAATATTCCATGTCAAAACCAATGCCAT
>JBEKJA010000112.1:0-7714 GCA_050011475.1 Syntrophales bacterium | reverse complement strand
AGTGCCATGACCCAGGCTGCTTTCAATATCCATTCTTCCTTGATGCGCTTTCATGAGATGTTTGACGATCGATAGTCCCAGCCCTGTGCCTTCAACATCACGTGAACGTGTCTTATCGACTCGGTAAAATCGTTCGCCAAGTCTGGATATTTCATTCTTCGGAATACCGATACCTGTATCGATAATACTGACCGTGATAAATCCAGCATCGTCTTGAGATGCTTTTATGGTTATTCGGCCACCCTCCGGAGTGAATTTCACAGCATTGTCAATGACATTTAATAATATCTGTGACAACTTGTCCCTGTCAGCTCGAAGGGATGGTAGAAGCGATGGTATTTCCTTGACGATGTTTATCTTTTTTTCATCCGACTTGCTCTTAATAACAGTCAGCGTGTTTTCAATAACATCATCAAGATTCAGCATTTGCCATTGCGGTTTTGTTTCACCGAGTTCAATATTCGAAAGCGTCAGCAAATCATCAACCAGTCTATTAAGACGCTGCGCATGCGTGTGAATTATTTGTAAAAATCTTATTGCTTCTGTCCGGTTTTCAAAGTCGCCCTGTTGGAGAGTTTCCGTAAACCCGATGATGGCTGTCAGCGGTGTCTTGATCTCATGCGTCACATTCGCAACGAAATCAGCTCGAATCCGTTCAAGTTTTTTCAAGCGCGTCACATCATGAAAAACCATTATGGTTTTTCCTTCCCCTCCAGAGGGTGCCTTGATAGACGAAACATTCACTTCCAATATAATAGGGTTTTCGCTACTGAGGGTAATTTCTTTCACAACAGCCTGTCCTGTTTGGCGTAATTGTTCCAGGGCATCCTGCAGATCAATGTTCCGAAATGCCTCTAAAACTGTTTTTCCGACAACATTTTCATATTGAGGACCTATCATGTCTTTCATTCCCATATTGAGGACCTCAATGCGACTGTCTTTACCCAGAACAATGACCCCTTCTACCATGCTGGCAAAAGCGGACTGTAAAGTTTCCTTCTCCTCATCGGCAGCCTTAATCCTATTTTGAAGTTCGGAGACCATTTCATTGATGTTTCTTGCCAACCGTCCAATTTCATCCCCGGACTGAACCATCAGTGTTCCAGAAACATTGCCCTTCTTTATTCTTTCCGTAAACTCTTCCATATCCCAGATGGGGGAGATCAGTTTTATTGAAAATCCCATTGCTATGAGCATTGACAGCCTAACGACCAAAAGGATAACCAGACATACGGTATCTTTGATCCGGCCCACTGAAGCGGCTATTTCCGAGAGCGGGTGTGCGAGGCGAATGTATCCTTTGATCTCTCCTTTTTCATAAAGAGGCAAAGCCACATAAAGCATATCAACCTTCAACGTATGGCTGTATCGGATAGCTTTACCGCTTCCTTTCAAGCGGGCTTCCTGAATTTCCGGGCGATTCAGATGATTATCCATATCATCAATCTTTGTCTCTGAATCGAATGTCACCTGTCCTGCCGCATCGACCAACGTGATACGTGCCTGGGCCTGTTTCGACAGAATTGAGGCGTCCCTCCTGATCTCATCGTCAGGCATCACTGAAATGATTCGGGCTCTGGTAACCAGGTCTTCTTCGATCCAATGCGTCAATCCGTCCCTTATCTGGCCCTGGATAATGAAACCAGCGATAAGAACAGCGAGAATGCCAGTGGCAACAAAGGCGATCAATAATTTATAGAAAAGCCCGATCTTCATCCTTCCTCCCGGAAATCTTCGAAGGGCCAGACATGACGGACGCTCTTGCCGGTGACCATGTAGACGACCATGTCTGCAATCCCTTTAGCATGGTCGGAAATCCGCTCCAGGTTCTTGGATATCTGCATGATGAGAAGGGCACGGTGAATCGTCCTTGGATCCTCGATCATGAAGGTAAGCAACTCTCTGAATATCTGCTCATTGAGGTTGTCTATGATTTCATCATCCATACGGACTTTGTTGGCCAAAGCTTCATCATCATTTACCAGGGCGTCAAGGCTTTCCTTGATCATCCGCTCGGCAATCTCAGCCATACGGGGCAAATCAATATAAGGCTTCAACTGGGGCTCTTCGTTCAGGGAAATCACCTTTTCGGCTATGTTAACCGCCATATCGCCGATCCGCTCCAGGTGGCCGTTGATCTTGATGGCGGTGGTGATGAAGCGCAAATCGAGGGCTGCAGGCTGTCGAAGGGCAAGCAGGCGGATACATTTATCTTCATTTTCCACATCCATCTTATCAATCTGTTCATCGTTCTGGATGACCTGACGGGCAAGCTCGGAATCCCGCTCAAGGAGAGCCTTCACCCCTGATGCGATGGCTTTCTCCGTCAACCCTCCCAGATAAATGAGGCCCTCCTTGACTTCCTGAAGCTCGCGCTCATACTCCCTGCTCGTATGACTTTTTTTAACCTGCTCCATAACCAGTCCCCTTTATCCGAATCGTCCCGTAATGTAATCCTCTGTATGCTTCACATCCGGATTGGTGAAGATCTTTTCTGTTGTATTGTACTCGATAAGCTTGCCAATATAGAAAAACCCTGTCCAGTCGGAAACCCGGGCAGCCTGCTGCATGTTGTGGGTGACGATAATGATTGTATACCTCTTTTTCAATTCATCAATCAATTCCTCGATCTTCGCAGTAGAAATCGGGTCCAGGGCCGAAGTGGGCTCATCCATCAGCAACACATCGGGCTTCATGGCAAGAGCCCGGGCTATACAGAGACGCTGCTGCTGCCCCCCGGAAAGAGTCATGGCCGACTTATTCAGGATATCCTTCACCTCATCCCACAGTACCGCCTGGTGCAGGCTCTCTTCCACAAGACCATCCAGGTCTTTGCTGCTTCCCATTCCATTCAGTTTTGGCGCATAGGCAATGTTATTGAAGATCGATTTCGGAAAGGGATTCGGTTTCTGAAAAACCATGCCGATTCTACGTCGGATATCCACAGGATCCACCCCGGCGCCATATATATTTTTCCCTTCGAATAATATCTCGCCTTCATGGCGTGTCCCATCGATGAGATCATTCATCCGGTTCAACATGCGCAGGAGCGTAGACTTGCCGCATCCGGACGGACCGATCAGAGCGGTTACACGGTTCCTCTCGAAATCCATCGTGACATCCGTCAGGGCCTTGAAGGCTCCATAGTAAAAATTTACCCTGTTGACTTGGATAATGGGATTGCTGTCCACAATTACCACCTTTTCTTCCTTCTTATATTGCTTCTGACAATGATGGCCACCAGATCTACACCCAGAACAAGTGTCACTAGGACCAGGACGGTCCCGAATTGAATCGGCCTGGTCTGCTCGATGTGGGTCCCCGCCGTTGCCAGAACGTAGATGTGATAAGGGAGCGCCATAACTTCATCGAAAATGGAATGGGGCAGCCTAGCTGTGAAATAGGCCGCCGCCGTAAACATGATCGGTGCTGTTTCCCCCGCCGCCCGGCCTATCCCGAGGATTGATCCTGTCAATATGCCCGGCAGTGCGTTGGGAAGTACCGTGCGATAAATCGTCTTCCATTTGGAAACACCCAGGGCCAGCGATGCTTCACGGAAAGTTTGCGGGACGGATTTCAGGGCCTCTTCCGAGGCGCCGATGATCGTTGGCAAAATCAAGATCGCCAAAGTAAGGGACCCGGAAAGGATGGATGAACCGAACTTGAGAAAAACAACAAAGAAACCAAGACCGAACAGACCGAATACAACTGAAGGCACACCGGCAAGGCAGTTGATGCCGATTCTCACGATACGAATAAAACCACCCTGCTTCGCATATTCCGTCAAATAAACTGCTGAGCCGATACCAAGGGGGAGAGCGACAAAGATCGCACCGATGGTCAGATAAAGGGTCCCCAGGATGGCAGGCATGATACCGCCCTTTGTCATGGAATCTGTCGGCGGCGCAGTGAGAAACTCCCAGTTGATTACCCCTATCCCCTTGAATAGGATATAGCCAAGCAATCCGCCCAGAGCAATGACAAGGAGGAGTGCGGAGAGGCGCACAACACCGAAAAAGATCTCCTGCTTGATATAGCGCCATCGAAGAGTGGAGTGACCGGACATTTCATTCATAATGTCGCCGATCCCACTTCCTTGAATTTTTGCGATATGTAATCAGCCACGAGGTTGAATGCCAGTGTTAGAAGAAACAGGACCATTCCCGTGGCAAAGAGTGCATGATAATGGAGACTCCCGAAGGGCGCCTCACCCATCTCCGCAGCAATGCTCGCCGGCATCGGCCTTACAGGATCAAACAGGCTTGTGGGGATGGCAGCCGCACCTCCCGCCACCATCAACACAACCATCGTCTCACCGATTGCCCTGGCCATCCCGAGGATAACGGCCGTGGAAATGCCGGAAAGGGCGGCCGGGATAATCACTTTAATGATTGTCTCAAACTTCGTCGCCCCCAGTGCGTAAGACGCCTCCTTAAATTCCTTTGGCACCGCATATAGGGCATCCTCAGATATACTGCTGATTGTCGGAACGGCCATAATGGCAAGAATGAGGGAAGCATTTACGATGTTGAGCCCCGTGGGCAGATCAAAGGTGTCCTGAAGCCAGGGGGCGACAAAAATCATCCCGAAAAACCCCAGCACCACGGACGGAAGCCCCGCCAGCAGTTCGATGATTGATTTCAGGACTTCCTTGATTCCCGATGGAGCTATCTCGGAAATGTAAATGGCCGTGAGCACCCCGAGCGGCACGGCAATAAGACAGGATAAAACAGTTACAACGAGAGAACCGACGATGAGCGGCCATATCCCGAAGGAAGGAGGATCGTAAGTCGGATACCACTCCTGCCCAAAAATGAAGTCCAAAACCCCCACTTTCTTAAAGATAGGCAATCCTTCCTTGAAGAAAAAGACCACAATCAGGGCAAGAACCAGAACGGATACAAACGCAATGGCGGCAAAGAATAATTTAATGAGAATTTCTTTAAGTTTTCTTGTCAAGGGAGACCTATTTCTTCATTGATCTTTTCGATGGTTTCTTTTCCTTTTCCGCAACGAGCGGGACAAAACCTTCCCTGGCCACCAGTTTCTGTCCCTCAGGACTTAAAACGAAATGGATGTACCCGGCCGCTTCTCCAACAGCCTGCCCATTGGTGTACATATACAGGGCCCTGGAAATCGGATACTCTTTGGTGATTGCCGTCTCAACCGTTGCCTTCACACCATTCACCATCAGGCTCTTCAAGGCTTTATTCTGGTAGCCCAGGCCGATGTAACCGATGGCATACTTGTTCTTCGACACCGCCTGCACAATCGCACCATTGGATGCCTGGAGCTGAGCCTTTGGAGTCACCTTGGCACCGTTCAATACGAGATGCCCCCATGATTCGAACGTTCCTGAGCTGCTGTCACGGGAAATTACTACAATAGGTTTGTTATCACCACCGACTTCTTTCCAGTTGGTCACCTTGCCCTGGTAAATCTGGCTGAGCTGGTCAATCGTCAGCCCTTTTACCTTATTGCTCGGGTGCACAACGGGAACGATGGCGTCAATACCCACTTTGATCTCCACCGGGTTAACACCCTTACTCCTGGCCAGATTTATCTCGTCTTCCTTGATCTCACGGGAAGAAGTGGCAATATCAGTCGACTTGTCAATGAGGGCTTTGATGCCTTCTCCGGATCCCCCGCCCGATAACGACATATTCACACCTGGGTGGGCCTTTATATAGGCCTCCAATGTCGCCTGCGCAATTGGAAGCACCGTAGTCGATCCCTTGATCATGACATCCTTCCCGGCCAGAGTCGATCCTGCTCCGAACAGTGCCAGACATAATACCGAAAACATAATGATTTTAAAAGTTTTCATCAGTGTACCTCCTTGGTTTTTTAATACCTCTCTGTTTAAGTACTGACCCGAATATATACGAGAAATGTTACAATTCTGTGACAAGAATGTGAAGTTTCTGTGAAGAATGGTGAAAGTTACTCTCTTTCCATTCGTAATCCTCATTTTTGACAACTGCCCACTACTAAACAGTAGTAGGAGTAAGCGTTAAAATAAGGCGGTACTATAGCTGGATAAATTCAGTTTCCTATGTCAGGAATTAAGTTCAAGTATATGTTATCATGCATTATCATACTATCATATACTCGGATATGTAATCCGATGACTTATTAACCGATCCCCACAACCAGCCCTATAATCCCCGATCTCCTGCAGGTCCACATCCTTGTAAATTTGCTGGAGCAATCGTTGCTTCAACTGCTTTTAGATCAACAATTGAGGATTATCTCTATCTATGCTTCCCGAAATTCATCATGGTTATAGGTGCTAATTTATCCTGAACGGAACATGACAGTAGGTGTCAACTCGGGTATTAACTTCTTCCTGTAATCGTGCATCGGGTTATTTTTTCACGATACACGATTTCAATCGGAAATCGTTGATTAGAAATTAACCGAACCCGACACGCAAATCCGATTGTTTTATAATCCACTGGCTACGACTTCATGTCGCTAAGTGTGCCTGATATCTCGGCTTCCACGTCCTTATCGAAATCTGCACCATCCCCCAAGCTTGTTTTCCCGGTTATCCACAACTCGGGAAATGCCTCCCTAAATGTGGCCTCCATGGCATCAATAGGGACATCAGCAAACTCACCACGGTAATTGACATACTCCATATGTCTGTTTCCATCTGCATCAAAGGCATGGAAAAGAGCGTCTGATCTCCCGTCGAAATCGAGGGGAAGAAGATTAAACTTCCGGCACAGTTCAATGTTGAATGCCGGCGTGGCTTTCAGCCACCTGCCATCAAGATAAATAGAAGTGTATCCATGCCAGTGGAAAATATCGGTCCGCATATTCTGACGCATGCGAGCCGTGGAAAGGTGGTTACGGACATCTGCATAACCAAGTTTCGCCGGTATCCCCATCGATCGGCAGCATGCAGCCAGAAGAATCGCCTTAGGGACGCACCATGCACGCCCCGCCTGGAGTGTGTAACTTGCCTTGAGTCCATCCACGCTGAGTATGAAGGCATAAGGATCATACCGAATACTGTTACGTACCACATAAAAGAGGCGGACAGAAGTTTCTATTGTATCTTTTGCACCTGATGCATGTTTTGCGGTAAAGGCTATTACATCCGGGTGTGTAGATTCGATTGCCGTTGTGGGAGTCATAAACGGTGTTAAGTCAGTTACTTCCATTTTATCAACCATTGAACTAAGTGGCACTCCTTCCTATGCTTACGCATTTTTTTGTTTTTATCTATCGACCTTGAGACCGCCATATGATCCCATATCTCGAACAGAGATGAAACCGGGAATTCTTGCTTCAATTAAACAGTAAACATCGACGATAAGTAGGTAGAAAAATCTTTCCTTTAATCATTTAACAGGCAATTTTAATTTATACAACCTTTCAAACCGTAATATTTAAAAATTCTGGTGATTTTGTTTGACACGCAGGACGAGTCCCTTTACATTTCTTTCACAGAAAAGGCTGCTATTAATTACCAGTTAAAGGAAGGGAGAGATTTATGCATCCTATCAAGCAAAAAGCCCTAGATCTTGGAGTTGATGGTGTAGCATTTCTGAACCTTAGAGATTATTCCAGTCCGCGTTCTCCAGACCCGAGAAACTATCTGACCAGTGCTATGAGTCTTGTCCTATACTTCGTGAGAGAACTGCCTGGTGGGTATATGAATCAATCGATAATCCGCATGCATTCGCTTGGGGGAGCAGACTAT
>JBEKJA010000111.1:0-7746 GCA_050011475.1 Syntrophales bacterium | reverse complement strand
TGGTAAAAAAAGGCAAAACAGAATAGTTTTCAGGGCATCAGAGATTTTTGATTGACAACATACGGGGTTTATTATAGACACGCCCCGTTAATAAAGCGGGCGTAACTCAGTGGTAGAGTGCCACCTTGCCAAGGTGGACGTCGACGGTTCAAATCCGTTCGCCCGCTCCATTAAAAAAAAACGGCGGCATAGCCAAGTGGCTAAGGCAGCGGTCTGCAAAACCGTTATTCTCCGGTTCGAATCCGGATGCCGCCTCCAATAAAAACGAGGGCTTGCAGATTCTATTCATTTGCGGTCCCCTCTTTTTTGTATAGTTTTTGTATAGTAGGCGTTTTATTGATTGTCTTGTCCAGAATATCAACGGCATTGACTTTGTGAGATGGTGCAAGGTGGGCATAGCGAAGAGTCATTGTCAATGTTTTATGGCCTAACAGTTCTTTGATGGTTGTCAAATCTATCCCTGCCATAACCAGTTGAGAAGCAAAGGTATGTCTCAGATCGTGGAAGTGAAAATCTTTGATTCCTGCCCGTCTACAAGCCGTATTAAATGACCTCTGAAGATTGCCGTAACGTTCTCCCGTCTTATTGGAAATAAACACATAAGGAACATCAAGCCGTCTAACCATGCCGGCCAGGGTATCACGCAACGTAGCATTGATGGGAATTTCCCGCCGTTCACCGTTCTTTGTATGGTCTAACAGGATAAATCCATGCCTTAAATCAACATTGTCCCATTTCAGATTTAATATTTCGCCTTTTCTCATTCCCGTGTTTAGTGCCATTGTCACAATGGGTTTCAAGTGGTGATCACAACTATTGATTAAAGATTGACACTCTTCTTTTGACAGGTAACGTAATCGCCGATTGTTCTCTTCTAAAAGTTTTACCCGGCGAACCCGTTTCAAAGTTTCATCTTCAACCATGTTCCAGTCAACAGCCTTTGTGAACATATGTTTCATTATGGAGATATGACGGTTAACAGTTCCGGGTTTATTTCCTTTCTGAAGTCTTTCTGTCTGGAATTGCTCAACCATTCTGGTATCAAATCGTCTCAGGGGATAGTGACCAAATTGAGATGCAAGCTGACTCACTACAAGCCTTTTCTGCTTAAAGGCACGCTGCCTCTCTGCCCATTTAATATATTCCAATGCAAGTTCTTGAAAAGTATGGTTCTTGATCTTGATGATTTCCGGTTGTTTGCCAACCTGAATATCAGCTTTTCTTTTGTGGAGTAATGCCTCTGCAACCTTCAACTTGTCAGACCCGGATGATTCAAAGACGGTGTTTCCGTCAAGTCCTGCATAACGAAGCCAGAAAACCTTCCCGCGCATATAAATGCCTTTAGGATATTTTCCTTTTTCCATGCTTCTTGACCTCCTTTCCTTTGTCGTTTTCTTGTTTTTCAATCATTGATAATAAAATCTTCAGCGTTTTGCTTGGTTTCCTCACCCCCTGTTCTAAATAGATTACATACCGCATTGTGACCCCTATCATCTGGGCGAAGTCTTTCTGGTATAGACCTAACCACTTTCTGAATTCCTTTATTTCTCCCGGTATCCAATTTTCCATGGCTTCAATATATATATGAACATTGTTCATGTCAATAAAGGAAATGAAATTATTTTTCGACTATACATTTCACTATACAGAACAAAATATGTGCAAGACTTTCAATAGGTTTCAATCGTGATAAAGGACTAAGTAACCGTTACGCATGTGTTATTTTTTAAGGATGTTAAAAGGTGATAAGGGTTTCACTGCATCCTCATTCAGCCATGCATCAATGGCAGATTTCTTAAACAAGCAATACTTCCCTTTCTTGATATATGGAATTTCCTGTTTTCTTGTTCTTTGGTAAATCCAGTTCTCATTGACATGCAGATAGGATGCGAGACCTTTCACATCAAAGATCATATCCACACCCCCAGACCTATCATTCTTGGAAATAACAGGCTTCAGGATCTCGGCAACTCTTAGGGCGATTGTTTCAATGTCCTGCTGTTCAAAGTCAATCTTCATTCAGCATACCTTGTTCTTCTCTCACTGGATCAACTGCTACTTTTTTTAATGTTCTCAGGGATATATCCTATCCGACCCTATACTTACCCTTCACCATAAATATTTATCTCCCCAAAGGCTCTGTACAAGCCCCGCCAGACCAAAGAATGGGTATTCAAGACTCATGCTAACCCCTATAGGGCATGTAATCGTACAAAGGGCAGTCGGGAATATGGCAATCAACCTTGCCATCGGCATAGTAACCCATGCAGTCAAAACATTTTGCGAAGATTGCAGCGCCACGTGTTAGTGTTTTTCCCTCAAAGTAAGCAATCATCTCGGCCCTGCCTCTCGACCGTACCCCGTACTTCTTGAGTGCTTCAATTCGCTGCCGATAGTCCATATCAATATCTTTTATGCTTGTGAGTGATCCATTGATCCGATTCTATATGTTACCTTTCGCTCCTGGACAGGATACATGATTGTCTCTCTGCTTCTTCTCTAATCAATCCTCCATCGTATTCCATGATCCCAGTCTGTTCCTCGAATATGAAACGCTCGTCTTCCGATAACTCCAATGGAATACCCTGGCGTCTATCGTTGGTCATTTTTGCTCGATACTTATCCATTAGATTCATGCGAAAAACTCCTAAGAATGCATTTACAATATTCACAAAAAACCTGTCTGAGCCGAATTCTGTTAATTTTGTATATGGTTTTCTATGTATTTCTATCCTCAAGCACCTTGGGATTTACCCGATAGGTTTTAGCGCTCGGGCGCCCCGGCCCGGGGTTGCTCTCCCTATTCCATCCTGCCATTTCTTCCCGCACATACCCACGGTCTATGAGAACCTTCAATCCTTGTTCAACTTCATCCATGAGACAGATATTCGTATGATGCATCACATCTCTTCCCTTGAAGGTTTCGGGTCTTTGCCTTTCGAGGTAATTCAATATTTGACGGGCAAGTTTTATCCGCTTGTCTTCTTGCATCATTCCAAAGACTGCTAAAGCATGTTCCTTGAAATACGATCCGATTACACAGGAAGCACTTACAAAATTAACAGAAATGGGGAGAGATAAACCTTTTGCTCCATACTCGGCAAGGTGCAGAAGGCCAGCGATCCGGGCCGTTGCACCGGCTAGCTTACTACCCCAATCGACCAAATATTGAAGGCTTTGGCCTGGTCTCATTTCTCTTTCGATATCATCGTAAAATTCATTCCATACAGTCTGTGCTTCTGGCGACAGCCGTACATCGGTTTCCATAAAGGGAACGTCCATAAGACTGAATATATGGGTTCTATAAGTGTTGCATAAAGTGAGGTTGAGGCTTTTTATCTGCCGCTCCCGATACCCAACTTGCGACTTACAACGGGCATAAAGAAAACGTGCAAGTAAGCCTTTGCCCCGAAACTGCTGATTTTTCCCGGCCTCTTCTATTACTGCTGACTGGACAGCAAGGCAAAGCGTGAGCGCTGGTGAACTCATAGTTTTTGCCTCTCGCCCTATGCGGTGGTTGCTCCAATAATCTCCGGCGTGAGCTTTAAGAAACAGGTCAAGATTGCTATTTCCATCCTTAGAGTATCTCCCAGCCATGATCTCAAATAGGTTTCCTTCCGGGTGTATGGCTGCGATCCTCTCCCCGTTTTCGGCCATGACTACCCCTAATTTCTCCGGGGTCACATCATCGATGAGATAAATGGGGGTTTTCGGTACGGTGTTGTTAGCTATGTCTAGTAATAACATAGCAGCTTCGTTCTCAAGTTGTCGTCTTTGATTCTGGTCTTCTTCATCTGCTGCCTTTTTCTGTAGTCTTTCAAGTCTCTTTTCTTTTATTTTGAAGGCATTTTGAGCGTCTCGGATAACAGCTTCCATTTTCACTTGTCGGTCTTTCTCAAATTCGTAAAGCGGCTTTACCATGTCGCTAACGGTGGTACTCTTCCGATTCCCCGAATCATAAACGGGACAGAGGTAAAGATTGACAGGCTCATGATGGCTGATCAAGTCAACTTTTGTTTTTTTGGAACAGCATGTGGAGAGAACCGCAAGGTAAATACATGCCGTCAGGGCAGGATCAACCTGGTTCACTTCCGATACTGCACCTACTATGTCTCGCCCGATCCCTGATAAAGCATCAATTGGGAAGTCAGGAAGTGAAGAGTACTCGTCAAAAGGTATAGGGTCCGGCCAGTCTTCATTTGCCCAGACTCGGCTTGATGTGGTTGCAGTTTGAAGCTCCCGTGCAAAGCGTTCAATTTCCTTTAATCCTTGCTCTTTCACCCTTTGCATAAATGACCCAGCCCCTATAACTGGCTGCCCTGCCTCCATGAGGCTCTTTGTTCGCACATACATAGTTTCGGTCCGTCTCTCATCATAGTCTTCGGCAAAAACGATCTCAAACGCATGATGAACCTGATCCTGTGACAGCTTGCATTCGATGAGATAGGCCATGAAAGCAGCATCCAAATCTTCGTAGCCGGAAAAGTGTCCTGATCGGTAGGCCTGACTCACCTGCCATGCAAGGCAGTTGAGAACCTCATCTATGCTTTTTCTGTTATAGGGGAGAAAATCATCGGGCAGTATAGGCAGTTGATCGGGGGTTATCCATGACTCCCAGCTTCGGTTATTTATCGGGGCTAGAATAAGGTAATTTTTCCCTCCGACCCGATATGTCACTTCTATCCCGTATTTGGTGAATACTTTTGATGCTGCGGAAAGGTCCAAGCTGGTAACAAAAAAGAAGTGAACACCATTATTGGTTTTATGAATGGCTGGCGCTAGCCCCTGTACTCGGCAAATCTCCTTAATACTGGCAATACCGTCTGCATCTTCTACATCCAGCACAATCATTTCTTTCGGGATAAGCCAGCCTGTCCAGCCACCTTTCTTCTCCGAGGCTTCTATTTCCTTTAATGATGGAGGCTGATACTCAGGGAGGGTCCAGCCTGAAGAAACAGGCTCTTTTGCGGTCTTATAATCCTTCGTGGGATTGTATTTAGGATGATGACCCTTGCAGCGAAGGGGAATAAAACCGAAAGATAGATAGTCAGTATAGGAGATGTTATTTATTGTATCCATGGCCCGTCTCCCGTTCTCGTTTTCCATTTTCGTCTCGGGCTTCTAACATCCTTGCCCGAAGCCGTCTCAAAACGGCTACATAATCCAACAATGGGATGGGATTATTATCCTGATATTCTCGTAAGAGCCTATAAGTCCCATCGTTTGCGGGGGCTTCGAATACTACCCTTGTGCCCTGTTTTGTCAGATTAAGGTGTATGTTGTGAAATTCAAGATATGCAGCTGGATAGATGTCGTATAGTGGAATAGTTATGGGGGGTGTTCTCATCGCCGTACCTTCCTTTCCCGTGATTTCGTTTTTCTCTCTAAGCATATAAGTATAAGTGGGAAGAGAATTTAAAATCGGACATAAAAAATAAAAAACCCCATGCTATCGAATGGATAGATGGGGCTATGCGGGAAAGTTTATCGTTTAACTATCTTATTTTTTCTTAGCGAACATCTCTTTTAGTTCATAAACCTTTCTATTGTAATATTTCTGGTCTGCCCCTGAACGTCTGTCTTCTGATGATAATATCCGCATTAGCCTCTCATCTTTCTCCACTATATCAAACAGTTCCTCTTCCGTTTTCATTATCTCTTTATTAAGCAAAGCCAATTCTGGGTCACTTACATCCCCTTTTATATGATCTATTCTTCTTCTCTTCTCCTCATCGTTAGGATCAACAAGGTCATCTATGCTACCATCAAATTGCTTAATTTTTGATTTTAGTCTTCTCTTTCTTTTAGGATCTTTGCAATAACCCATTGTTGTTTCATATTTACAAGGAATTTCCTTTGATTCTTTGCTGAATTTACAGAACGGATCACATTCGACATTGCCGGCTTCGGAAGAAAACTTCTCATACAATTCGTGTTCCCAATGATCAAAGCAGACCTTAAAGTAGCTTCCTGGTTTTTCATAAGTCTTGTCGTCATAATTGAATATGGCCTTGCGTAGTCTTTCATATGCTTCTGTCAATATAATTGCTCTTTTAATATCTACTTTAGGTTCGTATTTAGTTAGTTCCCCCTTAATCGTATCCGATAATGTCCCAATTGTCTTTAATATTAACGGGCTATATTTCTTGGCGATCTGGAACTGAAATGGTTCTTCCAGCAATGGTTTGCCATGGTGATAATATTGTATGGTTATGCAGTCGTTTTGGTCGCTCAAGAAACAGATTTCTGTTATTCCTGGGATATCTCTATATTGTTTATAACTCTCAACCGAAAAATGATCCCACTTAAAAATTTCTATTAACTTTTGTACACGCTCCTCTTCCATAAATTTAGGGAAATAGATGTTGAGGCCAACATTCTTTGCGGAAGTATTACGATTGTATCTTTCATAAGTCTCTATCCCGAGAGGATAAAATCTTCCCTTCCGTATAATAGTTTCTTTGTTTCCATTAACATATTCAATTTTTATGGTTTGATTTAATGAAATGAAACGAAATGTCTCCGACAACTCTGATAATATCTGTTCCTCACTCCATCCGTAATGAATTCTTTCATCAAGCAGCTGTTTTATTGTAATCGTGCTTTTTACAGTTCCCAGTAGGTTAACAAGGTATCCATATAATTCTGTATCGGAACCTCCCCGTATAACTTTATCCAAAAGATAATTCTCATCTTCTTTAGAAATAGTTTTTAGCTCAATAATCTTTTCCTCAAATGGATAGATCATAATGCCGTGAAATATTGGTGGGACAGATGCAAAATTGAATATTTTTTTAAGAATGGAGTCTTGAGCTATAATTTTACGAAAATATGTCGGGTCAGGATTCTTTTTATAGAAATCCTGCCAGTATGATTTATGTTCTATTCTCTTTGCCTTTTCCATTCCCGCACTAATGCCCGACAATTAACTTATAGGCACAATAGAACAAGTTATCCCGTATTCAAAGGGGTTTTTATCTCTGCATACTGACGAAATAGATTATGCCTTGTATGTAATGTTCCGATACCCTTAATTTACCTCTGTACTTGCCGTTTCTTTCAAGTCCCTCTACCAATAATAGACAGATAAGCCATCTATACTTAAAGAAAGTTACTCAATTGTAGATTTCTTAAGAAAATAATGATTAAGTGAACTTACTGTAATTGGTAGCACTGACACCATTATTGGATTCAAAGTAACGACTACTGATAGAAATGGTTTAGCAATTCATTGAATAAGTATCTTCCAACACTGATAATTTTTTTATATAAGAGAACTGAAGAAAACTAACCCTAAATGTGATATATAGTGCAATGTGTAAGTCAAGACCGCTTTTGATGAAATGTTATATGATCGATGTCTGACTAAAACTAAGTCACAGGGTTGCAAACTATGAAGGAACGCAGGCTCGCTGCTCGGATAAAAACTTCCATTGCAGTTGACTATTGGGAGTTGTTTAAGACCGATGTATTGGGAGGGGTCGAAAAAGCAACTATTGTCGACCTTTCATTGGTTGGATGCTGTTTGTTCGTTCCCAAGGAGCCCGCACTTAATATCAACAACAGAATTAAATTGTTATTTATGTTAGATAACGATAACCACACCAAGATTGAGAGGGAAGCATTGGTTTGCAATGTTAGAGGGAATTATATACGTTGTAGATTTGCACCACAACCCCAGGGCTCTGAACCTGACTTTATATCCTATATTAACGCTCACTTGTTACAAAATATTGGCGGAAAGAT
>JBEKJA010000110.1:0-7749 GCA_050011475.1 Syntrophales bacterium | reverse complement strand
AATGAACCATCGACCTCTGAAGTAAAACCTAAAGGAAAATCTGCTGTTCAGACAGAAGTAAAACCTGAAGCAAGAACGGGAAAGCCCAAGACTATTGAAGAAGAAATCGAAGAATTGCGTTCACAAATCGAGAAACTCCGTAAAGAAGCCGAGGCTCGAAAGAAGCTTGAGGTCACTGAGGAAGAAAAATCTGAAACAGAAAAGGAAATTCTGAGCGCCGCAGGTAGACAGTATACCATGATGCAGAAGAATACGTTGGCTCTCGTTTTTTCTGTCGGCTATTCTTATTATTCAAGTGAAGTCATTTCTAATAATCAATATATTGCTTATGCCCAACATAATCTTACCACTGCACTGGAAGTGGAATACGCCTGGCGTAATAATTTGACATCGTCATTTCTCATCCCGTTTGTATATAAATGGGATAAGCAAGGTACGAATGCGTCTTTGACTGCGACGGATCTTGGTGACATGAACATGGGTTTGTCCTGGCAACCTGTCAAGGCTAGCAGCGACTTTCCCTCACTCATTATGAGTGGAAGCATTATCCTTCCGACCGGGAAGAGTCCATACGATATCGTTCCTAATGAATCCCTATCTACAGGGTCTGGATTTTATGGCTTTTCTTTAGGTATGTCTGTCAGCCAAGCAATAGATCCACTTGCTGTATTCGGGGGGATCAGCTATACACATGATCTGCCTAAGACAGATATCAAGCAAAATTGGGCGTCAGTCGGAGAATTGCAAAAGGTTATTCCGGGCGATACAATCGGTGTAAATGTCGGTTTGGGCGAGGCCCTTACCTATATGGTCGCTGCCAGCATAACATGGAGCTATGTTTACTCGTTCAATACGGAGTATGATTTTGCAGGAGGATCAATTAGCAATACAGGTACTTCATTTGCATCAAATATCAGTCTTAACACTTCCTGGAAGATATCACCCAAGCGGTCTTTTACCCTTGGATTCAGTTGGGGCCTGACAAGCAACAACCCATCCGTCGGTATTACGTTCACTATGCCGTTTGAATTCCCCATGGGGGGATGAAAGTTTGACTTCCATTGTTCTGCTTTTTAGTCATGGGGCCAATCTGGAGGAGGATGCTACACGGAGGATATATTGAAGATAAGAAGGTTTCCCTTTTATTCAATCCTTCAGATGGTCTGCCTGTTGTTCATTTTTTCCCATCCCGTCGAGGTATTTGCATCTTACACCGAGCAGATGGCAATTGATCCGGTCAGCGTTTCATTCGCAAATGCCGTCACTGCTTATCCACCAGGTCTGATGTCCATTCACCATAATCCCGCCGGGCTGTCTGACCTGGACATGCCCGGGGGATGGCTTCGCAGCAATGGCCTTATTATTCCTGTCATGGATATAAAAGGCAAATTTACAGCCCATCCAGGTTTTCCAGGCTTTTTCGGGACATTCAAGGATGACCCTCTCGCCGGAAAAGATACAAAAGCTACGAGCGGTCTTATGTTCGTTCCATTTGTCAATCAGACTATCGATTATTTGATCGGTGCGAGTGGCGGGGCGGCTTATCGCGAACCTGGTTCAAAATGGACGTTTGCTATTGGAAACTATGCGCCATTTGCCGTTGGGTTGAAACGTAGTGATGATAATGACCCGGGGAGATTTGGTGGGAGTCAGGTCAACGAGCAGCATTTTATTTACCTGGCGCCGGCGGTGAGCTACCGAGTCGGGGAGACTCTCTCTATAGGAATAAGTGGTGGAGCGGGACAGACAGCTCTTAACTTACAACAGGATGTAAGGAGTCCAACTGATATGGTGGCTATGACGAGGGTGGTCGGTGATGCCACAAAAGGATTGGAAATTCCGATACTCTCTGAGTTGACCTTACCGCCACCCTGGTTTGGGGGGGGTATCTCTCCGTACGAGACGATTGCCGGGCTGAAGGTAGCGCTGAGGGATGATTTCAGTCCGAGTTATAACTTGGGGTTATTATGGGAACCGAAGGACTGGTTTTCTTTCGGTGCTGCCTATCAAAGTCAAATTACGGCTCACTGTACCGGCACTTATAAAATTACATATGGACAGTCATGGAAAAATCTGATGCACTGGTTGGGACAGTCTCCCCTTCTGCTTATAATTGATGGAATGCTGGATCTTCCGCATGGTGCGTTAAACGATCAGCATGGAAGAATTACGGGCGACATAACATTTCCGCAATTGCTGCACTTCGGTGTATCCTTTAAGCCTATCAAAAAACTTAGACTCCTTGCAGATGCCCACTGGGCGAACTGGTCAGTTTATAAGGAGGATAAGTTTATTTTGGATCAGAATATTCAGCTTCTCCAGTTTGCGAAGCTTAGCGGGTACACACACGGTGACCGAACCCTTGTCGTTCCACGAAACATGTCGGATACATGGACCTATAGTTTTGGCGCTGAGTTTCAGTTGTCTGACAATGTGGTTTTGCGTGCCGGTTATGAAAGACGCACTACCTCAGTGAATATGTACTATGCCGATCTTGGAGCACTCCCCACTCTTGATGACTATGGAATCGGTCTTGGCTTGAAACTGCCTCCAAGCAAAGATATGCCCTACGGTGTATTTCTGGATTTAGGGGCAGCCTTGTACATCAATAAGTCATTTTCGATTCCGGAAAACAGCAGCATAAACTTTAACTCTGAAAACTGGACGACTGGTACGACCAATCCTTACACAGGGTTGGATTACCAGCAGTACACGGCGATTTATATGTTCTGTGTAAAGGTGACAATCCCCTTTGACCTTGAGGATCTGCACAAGAAAAAGTGAAGTGCATTTAATGATACGTCGTCCTGAATTCCACCCTTTGTCATCCTGAACTTGATTCAGGATCTATATGTAAAAATAAAGGGAGACCTCAATTTGCAGTCTGTTTCTGTTGTCATCCCGGTTTACAACAGCCATGGCTCACTTCCGATTCTGATTGAGCAGTTGCGTGAAGTTCTAGCTACCTCATATAAGGATTATGAGGTTTTTCTCGTCAATGACGGCAGTCAGGATGAAAGCTGGGATCTGATCCAGGAATTCATGAAAAAGTATCTCTGGCTGCACGGGATTGACCTGATGCGCAATTATGGCCAGCACAATGCACTGCTTTGCGGAATTCGGCAGGCTCAATATGAAATAATCGTTACCCTCGATGATGATCTCCAGAATCCACCCGAAGAAATACCCTTATTGACAAGTAAATTGATCCACGAAGGATGCGATGTTGTTTACGGGACGCCCCGGGAACAGCAGCATGGTTATTTACGGGATTTAGCATCCAGGATAACAAAAATTGCCCTTAAAAGTGTTATGGGAGTAAAAGTAGCACAAAATGTCAGTCCGTTTCGTGCCTTCAGAACTGAACTGAGGGAAGCATTCAGCCAATACAACGGATCTTTTGTGTCCATCGATGTCCTGCTTTCATGGGGTGCCAGCCGATTTTCATTTCAGCCTGTTTCCCACAAAGGGAGAGCCATCGGCGCTTCCAATTATACTTTTTCCAGGCTATTGAGGCATGCCCTGGACATGATTACGGGCTTTTCCGTGCTGCCCTTGCAAATTGCAAGTTTTTTGGGATTTGGCTTCACAATCTTCGGGGCGGCAATTCTGGCATACGTTTTTATTAATTTTTTGATTCATGGATCGGCAGTCCCCGGTTTTGCGTTCCTTGCATCAATCATCGCAATCTTCTCAGGTGCCCAGCTTCTTGCAATCGGCATTATAGGGGAATATCTCGCCAGGATGCACTTTCGTACACTGGGACGCCCCGCTTACAAGGTGCGAAGACATTCTAATGAATCTGCAAAATAGAAGAAATAAAAGATGGCGATTCCCTTTAATAAACCGTTCATAGTCGGTAAAGAATTATATTACATTGCTCAGGCGGTTATTGAAAACCGCCACACGGCTGGCGATGGCTCATTCAGCAGGAAATGCCAGGCATGGCTTGAGAACCAATTGGGCTGTCCAAAGGCTTTGCTGACCCATTCCTGCACAGCGGCGCTCGAAATGGCAGCCATGCTGATCGATATCCGGCCGGGCGACGAAGTCATCATGCCATCCTTCACTTTTGTTTCAACGGCCAACGCTTTTGTCTTGCGAGGTGGAATCCCTGTATTTGTCGATATTCGGGAGGATACCCTGAACATAGATGAGTCATTAATTGAAATGGCCATTACTCCAAAGACCAAGGCAATCGTACCTGTCCACTATGCCGGCGTCCCATGCAATATGGATCAAATTGAAGAAATAGCCCGAGGGAAAGCCCTGTATATTATCGAAGATGCCGCACAGGCATTACTATCCACTTATAAAGGCAAATATGCAGGGACGATCGGCCATCTTGGATGTCTCAGCTTCCATGAAACGAAAAATATCATCAGTGGAGAAGGGGGCGCTTTGCTGCTGAATGATGAGCGATTTGTAGAGCGTGCCGAGATTATCCGTGAAAAAGGAACGAATCGCAGCAAATTCTTCCGTGGCGAAGTGGATAAATATACATGGGTGGATCTGGGGTCCTCATTCCTGCCAAGTGATATTCTTGCCGCCTTTCTGTACGCACAGATGGAAAACGCAGAGAAGATCATTGAGCAAAGAAACATTGTATTCAGTTCTTACATGCGGGGTCTTAAATCTCTCTCCGATCAAGGATTTATTCAACTGCCCAAGGTGACAGCAGACTGCCAGAGCAATGGCCACATTTTTTACATCGTCACACGGGCGCTTGCAGAGAGGACCGAACTCATAGGCTATCTGAAAGAAAAAGGTGTCATGTCGGTTTTCCATTACATCCCGCTGCACAATTCACCTGCCGGACTGAAATACGGGCGCACCGGCAGCCCGCTGAATATAACAGAAAACATCAGCGAGCGACTTCTGCGGCTCCCTCTTTATTACGAAATGTCGGAGAATGATGTGATGGCCATAATTGAAGAGATAGAAAAATTTTATCTCCTTCATTGATTCTTTGAGGTTTCCGCTATATTAACTATCCAAGATGGTAATGGAGGGGAGTTATGGAGGATTTCCTGACATCCAGGATAGACGGAGTCATTAATGCAGACAGAATGACCATAGGCAAAGGTGTAGTTGTTGAGCCTGGTGTATTGATCTCTGGCAATGACGGCCCCGCCGAAGAAGTCATATTGGGTGATTTTTGTTATATCGGCCGTGAGTCAAGAATACTCACTCCAAAATTCCGGCTCGGAGATTACAGTAAATTAAATGCTTTCTGCTTCTCTCATGGGAAAGAGCCCTTACAGATTGGACGCAATTGTTGGTTTGGCGGTAACGTCGTGCTGGACTCGCAGGGCGGTCTCGATATTGATGACAATGTGGGAGTGGGCGCACATAGCCAACTGTGGACTCATATCCAATTCGGCGATATTGTTGAAGGCTGCCGTTTCTTTTCCTGCAAGTATATGTATGTCGGAAAGGACGTATGGTTTGTTGGGCATTGCATCATTTCACCCGTCAATATCGGTGAGCGCAGCATGGCTTTGGTGGGATCTGTAATAACACATGATATGAAACCCAACCGGGTTTACGCCGGCGTTCCAGCAGTGGATGTCACCGATAAGTTTGGTCCTCAGTTTGAAGAATGTGGAGTTGAACAAAAAGCTCGTCGATTAACTGAATTATTTAATGCATTTTACTCTTCCATGCCGCAGTACAGGGATAGACTGAAAGTAGTCACCACCCCGGATGATTTTGATGATAGATTTATCTGCTTTGATGTATCGACCCGCACCTATACCAAACGCTATGATCCTGCGGAATATTCATTTTTAAGGAAATACGTTCCATTGGTGAAGTTCATACCCTATGGCGAGCCCGAATTCATAACCCCCAAGAAGTATAAATAGAAATGTTTCCGCTACTACCATTTTATTCCTCGGCTTATCAAAAAGTTTTGTGCATTGTTGTGGCCAAACCGTGCAGCCGTTTTTAGATCTTCAATGGCCTGCCTATAGTTACCAAGCTTGTCATACGTGACACCCCGGTTGTAATAGGCCTCAGCATAGTACGGATTGATCTTGATAGCCCTGTCAAAATCCCTAACGGCCTGCCCATAATTGCCAAGACTGCCATAAATGATACCCCGGTTGTAAAAGGCCTTAACATAGCCCGGATAGATCTTGATAGCCCTGTCAAAATCCCTAACGGCCTGCCCATAGTTGTTAAGACTGCCATACGTGATACCCCGGTTGTAGTAAGTCTCAGCATAGTCTGGATTGATCTTGATAGCCCTGTCAAAATCCCTAATGGCCTGCCTATAATTACCAAGATGGCCATAGGCAATACCTGCATTATTATAGGCAACGAAATTACTACCATTAGCTTTAATGGCATGCTCAAATAGCGTGATATCGTTCTGCCAGTACCCGACTTGCGTCCAAGTGATAAAAAAAAGGCACAAAATGCTCAACGCAGATAATGTAAAAAATGCCTCTTTCCGATAACGCCATTGTTTTAAGAGGCTGGGAATACCCCATGCCACCATGATGAATAACCCTATCAGGGGGATATAGGTGTATCGATCTGCATATGCCTGACCTCCCGCCTGAATGATTCCGATCACAGGTAATAACGTGCCAAGGTACCATAGCCAACCCACTATCAAAAAAGGGTAACGCTTCCTCATCCACAAAACCAACCCTGTTATAACTGCAAGGACCAGCGCGGCACCAACAATCTGCCATAATATTATCCCTTCAGGATAAGGATAAAAGACTGCCAGATCGGAGGGCCAGATCAGCTTCACAAGGTATATTGCGTATGATCGGAACACATTCGCCAACCGTTCATACAAGGGAAAGAGAGGAACAGTTCCTATATGTTCAGCTGATAACCATGCTATCAATGCAAAAACGCCAGATAGAATGAAAAGAGGGATTTTCTCCCATACCATTTGACGAATTCGTCCCCATTGGGCTTTCATCGATAAATCAGGGCAGAGACGACCGAGAGGCCACCAATCCAAGAGGATGAGTGCAAACGGCAATGTCACCAGCATGGATTTCGACATGAGGCCTAGAATGAAAAGAACGGTCATCAGGATGTACCTGTTGAGGGTCTTTTGTTCTATATACAGGACATAGGATCCCATGGTCAGCATCCAGAAAAAAGTGCTTAAAACATCTTTTCGTTCAGCGACCCATGCTACGGATTCCACATGGAGAGGATGTATGGCGAATAAGACGGCTATAAAAGCACTCTGCCAGATGGTTTTCGTCATCCTTTGAAATATGAGAAATAAAAGTATGGTATTCAAAATATGGAGCAGCAGGTTTATCATGTGATAGCCACGGGCCTCTGTACCGAAAAGTTGAGCATCGAGCATCAAAGATAACCATATGATTGGATGCCAATGAGCTGTGGCACGTAAAGAATCAGCAGAAAAGGCCCATTGGATGCTTTTCCAATCCAGGCCTTGTTGAACATGACCATTTTCATATACGTAAGCATTGTCGTCAAAGTTGACAAAATCGCAGTCCTTGAGTTGCCAAAAGGTAATAACCGTAATTATTGCCAGAGCCAAACAAATCGAGATCAGAATTGAGTTCTTATGTTGAGTTGCTTCTGAGCTTAACATTCCTTGTGAAGTTGGCATCGTTTCTCAATCCTCCGTGCACTGGACGTGACAGTCTGATTATAATCATTGTCATGTTTAAAATTTCTTGTAATTTGTTTCAGATATATCCAATATAGTTTTATACAAAAGGGAATAATAACTGAGGGGGCTAC
>JBEKJA010000109.1:0-12044 GCA_050011475.1 Syntrophales bacterium | reverse complement strand
GAGATGGCCCGCGCGATGACCAGGGCTGCATATCTTTACAACCAAAACACTTCTACTCCGGCAGAAGAATATTCGATCATGGCAAAAATTGCAGGAACAGAGGCGGCTTGTGCCAATACCCATGATGCCCTCATGATCTTCGGAGGAAACGGGTTAAGTAAAGAGTACCTGATCGAAAAGCTCTACCGTGACGCCAGGTCCACTGTAATCGAAGACGGATCAAACCACACGTTGGCTATCGCAGCAGGGCACAAGATCATTTCAACCTATCCACGCATACCTTAGAATGACAGCTAAGGGCTGCCTTCGTAATACTTTTTTAAGGAGATCTGCGATGATGAATCAGAACACAATCTTCATTACGGGGGCAGCCTCCGGAATCGGGCGGGAAACAGCTCGCTTTTTTGCCAGGCGCGGCTGGTTTGCAGGAATATGTGATCTGAACGAGAAGGGACTTTTCTCGCTGCAGTCGGAAATCGGTGCCGGCAAATGCTCTGTCACCATAATGGATGTCAAGGATTCCGAAAGTGTACGGCAGGCTGTTAACACTTTTACTGAAGCTACTGGTGGAAGAATGGATGTCCTGTTCAACAACGCCGGGATCATAAGGATGGGTCCAAACGAAAATATCAGTATTCAAGATCAGCGGCAGATTGTTGAAGTCAATTTCATCGGTATTCTCAATTGCATTCATCATTCCCTCCCTTATTTGAAAAAGACTTCGAAAGCTAAAATTATCAATATGGCCTCGGCATCGGCCATCTATGGAATTCCCGAACTTGCCGTCTACTCTGCTACAAAGCATGCCGTCCGGGCTTTAACCGAGGCCCTGAATATTGAAATGGAGTCGCATGATGTCACCGTGTGCGATATCATCGCCCCTTACGTTAGGACACCTCTGTTGACAGACGCACCGGTAAAGGCTTACAGCGTCGACAAGCTGGGAATCAATCTTGAACCGTCCGACGTCGCAGCCGTTGTCTGGAAGGCAGCGCATAAAAACAAAGTGCACTGGGTCATGACCGGCCTGATCAGGCTCCTGCTGTTTGGAATCTGGGCCACCCCCTTTGCTAAACGATCGATTGTGAAGATGCTGTGCATGCCGCCCAAACAGGTATAGCGAAGTATTATATCATCAAGGAGGAGGTACTTACGGATGGACAATGTGTATATCATAGGAGTGGGCATGATACGGTTCAACAAGTATCCTGACAGGAATGTCCGTGACATGGCCCTTGAAACTGTGGATCTGACACTTAAAGATGCGGGATTGAAAAAGGAGGATCTCGAGTCGGTCTTCTTCTCCAACACCTTCTGGGGCATGTTTGAAAACCAGCATTCTATCCGGGGTGAGGTGGTGATGCGTAGCATGGGGGTTGGAAATATACCGGTAACGAACGTTGAGAATGCCTGCGCCGGCGGCTCCACCGCCCTTCATCTTGCCTATACGGGAATTAAAGCCGGCATGTATGACGTCGCCATGGCGCTTGGCTCGGAAAAAATTACCCATCCCAATAAAGCACTTTCTCTTTCGTCCTACAGCACATGCATGGATGTTGCGAATTTCGAAAAGCACATCAATATGATCCTGGAAGTCGGCAAGAGCTTCAATGTAAAGCTGCCCGAAAGCGAGACAGCGCCAGGCGAAGGCCGGAGCATCTTCATGGACGCATATGCAATGGGAGCCCGCTGGCATATGAGCCGATTCGGCTCGACCCAGCACCAGCTGGCTGTCATCTGTGCGAAGAACCACTGGCATGCTTCACTGAACCCCCTGGCACAGTATCAGCAGAACATGACGGTGGAGGAAGTCCTCGCAGACAGGCCGGTGGCCTATCCTCTGACAAGGGCTATGTGTGCCCCCGTGGGAGACGGCGCAGCGGCCGCAATTATTTGTTCGGAGCGTTATCTGAAGAAGCTCAAAGATGCCCGCCCCGTGAAAATTCTTGCCTCCGTCCTTGGTACAGGCTCCGATCGCGGTATGGATGATCCCGACGTTGGGGAAAGGTTGGTAAAGAAAGCCTATAACACAGCCGGTGTGGGTCCTGACGATATCGACCTTGCCGAGCTTCATGACGCTACAGCATGGGGAGAGCTCCACCAGACGGAGTCCATGGGATTCTGCCCGATGGGCGAAGGCGGTCCGTACGCTGAATCCGGAGCAACGAAACTCGGAGGCGCAAGGCCGATCAATACCAGCGGTGGTCTCGAATGCAAGGGACATCCCATAGGGGCATCGGGCCTTTCCCAGATTCATGAGATAGCAGTCCAACTGCGCGGTGAGGCAGGCAAGCGGCAGGTCAAGGGTGCGAAGATCGGCCTCACGGAAAACGGCGGCGGCAATATCGGTGTTGAGGAAGCTGCCATGTGCATCCATATTTTAGAAAAAGTCTAATTTTAATTCTGTAAAATGGTTTTCTGAACATTTCATAGCCAAGAAGTGCGATTCTTGAGGAATGAGACGTACTATGCTGTATGTCGCAGTGACGAGGAATGAAGCGCAACACAGTATATGGAGTTTTTTTAACAAGCCAGAGTCTGTTGGATAGAGGAAGCCGGTGAGATGCCGGCGCCACCCCGCAACTATGAGTAGAACGCACTCCGTGAGGATTGCCATGAAGGATTCTAATAGAAGGGTTGTTTTGGTCACCGGAGCGAGTGGATATATCGGCAAAAAACTGACAGAAACACTCTGCAAAAACGAATGGATTGATAAAGTAATCGGTACGGATATCCAAGATCCGGGTATTAAGCATCCCAAGTTTACATTCATCAATCGTGATATCCGGGCACCCATGGATAATTTATTTGAAAAGGAAAGCATCGACACAGTGGTCCATCTGGCATATATCCTGCCGCCCATCCACAACAAGCAACTCATGGAGGATATCAATAAGGGCGGAACCAGAAACGTTCTTGCCACTGCAGTGAAATACAAAATCAAGCAAATCCTGTATACGAGTTCCACCACGGCCTATGGATTTTACCCCGATAATGACATGCCGTTGACCGAGGAGAGTCCCGTGCGGGGGAATGATGACTTTACCTATTCAAAAAATAAAAAGGAAATCGAAGCCATGTTCCGGAATTTCACGGCAGAACATCCTGAAATTACCGTTTCCATTGTCCGCCCATGTTTCGTCGTCGGCCCCGGTTTCAACAACCCGCTGGCCGTACATTTGCAAAAGAGGCTCGTATTGTTGCCAGGCAATTCTCTCCCCTGGCAGTTCGTACATGAAGACGATTTGATTAACGTGATGGCCATGCTACTCGAAAGACGAATCAATGGGATTTATAATGTGACCGGTGAAGGGACCATGACATTCTCGGACATGATAAAAGCTCTGGGCAATATCCGGATTCCCCTTCCGTGGGTGGTCTTGTATCCTGCCAACAACCTCGCCTGGTTCCTGAGGTTAAAATTCATCACCGAATTTCCATCTCCAGCCATGAACATGATGGTGACTCCCTGGATTGCCTGCTCAGAGAAACTCATTCGGGAAACAGGCTACAAATTCAAGTATAATACCAGGGAGGCTTTTGAAGATTGGGCACGCTATGTAAAGACTAAAAAATAGTCAGACCCTAACCACCATCAAAAAGTAATGATTAACAGTCGGATGATCGGTAGTCTATATCTGCTATTTTCTACCCTTATTATAGTATCACTTTCGATAGGATTTCATTAGAATTCCACTGCTGAAAAGGTTATGATACAAAACAATGTCTATAATATCGATCAGTAGAAAATATTGTCTATGAAGGAGGGAGTACTATGAAGGCAGGCAAGAAAGTTCTAACTGGCATTGGAATTTTGGTCGTTGTGCTGATGGTTCTGACTGGCATTAATATCCTTCAGAATGGTATCGGCGGATGGGATGGCCGAACCGTGGAAAAGATTTTAGGGGTACCTCCAGAAAAGGCTACAGTGGCCGATATTGAAAAACTCTCGAAGTCTGAGGTCATGCAGCTCTTCTATGCGGCTTCACCGCCGGAGTTCACAAGTGTCAATGGCGAATACAAGGCCAAAATTCTCCAACTCGGCATCATGGGGCCGATTGCTCCATTATATACAAAATATATCCTTGGCCCCGGTGATTGGAAGGGCAAGGCCTTCTATCCATTCGAGAAGGATGGAGGATGGGGGTACAATCTGTGGGAGATCAATGAAAATGGGCAGTCAAAGATCATTCGTACCGTCAAGATGAAAACTTTCATTGGAAAATCGCGGTTTGATGACAAAGAATCTTTTCAACTCGACTATAGTCGATAAACGACAGGCTTTATATTTGTATGGGAATGGTCATACCCGTGGGGCATCGGTTTAATCCGGAGGCCTTTGTTATGTATGATCCAACTCCGTGGGTCGGACCAGACAAGGCAAAATAAGCTCTGTTTATTTTTCGTGTTGCACACCGTTCTCCCTAACAAATTGGCTGACCTCCGTTGTTACTCTCTTTTCATCCGTAATCCTCAATTACAATGAAAGAAATATTTGAAATGCTATTAAGGCTTCAATCTTGGTTATTGCTTCATCCTACAAGTCCTTGCCATGCCTTTATCCTAATTAATGCAGATTACTGGTTGAAACCTTGGTTAGACATCACACAGTCTATCCTTGCGCTCAAGCCAGTTCGTATTTTATTATGCCATTCTGGCTCCTGCGCCGCACCTTGCCTTTGGCTTCCAGATACCTGACGTGCGCCATGGTTTCCCCGAAGGCAAACCACTTCTGCGGCGGCGGGAACTCTTCCCAGGTCTTAGCAGTTATGTCCCATTTGATATGGGGGGCTATCTGAAGGATATTTTTTTCCCCATCGCCCAAGGCAACTAGGACTTCATTCAGCCGAGCACGGTGGTGCTCCTGCAATTCCTTGACTCTTCTCTGCAGATCATGCACCAGGCGGCGATGTCCCGTCAACACCAGTTTCACGTCAAGGGCGTTGACCTTCTCAAGACTAGCCAAGTACTGCCCGAGGGCGTCTTCCATCTGCACCCAGTAAGCGATATTGGGAGTAATATCAAAGAGAATATGGTCGCCGGCAACCAGGATTTTCTTATTCGCTTCATAAAGACTCATATGTCCCGGCGAATGCCCCGGAGTAGCTACGCATCTGAAGTGGAAATTTCCAATGTCTATCATGTCACCTTCTTTAACAATGGTAAAGTCGATCTTTTGTTTTAAACCATCCTTATGAGCCGGATGACTCTTCATAGATATCTGAGCACCATCGGCAGCAAAGCCATTGGCTACATAAACATCTATAATCTTTTGCCAATAGTGATTCCAGTTATCATGCAGAGAATTTATCTGCCGTGCTTCCTCCTCATTGAAGTAGACTTTGGAGCTTTCCCGGGCGAGTGTACCGGCAAGCCCAATGTGGTCAACATGCAGGTGGGTAATAAAAATATCGGTCTTATTCAGGTCGACACCAAGATTCTGCAGGCTGGCGTTCATTTTTTTCAGACACTCTTCACGATTAAAGCCGGTGTCAATAATCAGAAACCGGTCACCCCCTTTGACGATATAAGAATTCAGCCATTTCAGCGGACTCCCGCGCAGAGGAATTTCGGTGCGGTACATATTGGGAACTATTTCTTCAATCATGCTTGGGGTAACCTCCGTCAACAATTTATCGTTAAAAAAATGCAATACACTCAGTTTACTCTCTGTTCAGATACCTAGGTCGAATAGATTGGTTTCTCCCTATGCTTTAGGTTGCGCTTTGTTTTTTCTGTCTACTGCCTTATGCTCTAGTTGAACCATAATATTTAAATCATTAACGTTTGTAATGTTGCATGTTTCTTAAATTTCATCAATTGAAGAGTACAGGAAGAAAGCAATCTCCGATAATCCATTCAAATTATTGAAAGAAATTACCCGTTATATTTACCAAGAACTGCCATTTTCAGCATGTAATTCTTGAATATATTAAATGGCTTACTCCTGTATTTCAAAGATTCTGTATGGGCTGACAATAAGAATTCCAGTACCAGTCGACCAACAAGAAAACGGTGACCGGCGGAGCAAATCGGCTGCAATCCGTTGCTAATGCCGCCTCTTCTGAACAAGACATTTGCTTTTCAGTCGGGTATCAAATCGCAGTAACAAAAACGGTTTTCTCGTAAAACAATTTCTCCAAGTGTATAAAATACTTTCTCTTTGAAAATCGGACCGTCGTATACAAAAGAGTGATATTCACCATTCTCGCCACACGCATCGACAATTGGAGGCAGTTCGGACAGGAATTGCTCATCAATTATTCTACCAACTAATTGCCTACCAAGCGTATTAGTATCAACGCAAGTGGCAATCGCCTTGAAACCCAATGCTATGAAAGAATGTGCCAGTTCTTGGGTATCTTTTTTCCAAATAGGGAAAATGCCCCGCATATCCAGTGTCGCAAGTCTGTCTTCCCGATACGCCCTTAGGTCTTCCAGAAAGATATCGCCAAACACAACCGAGGTAATGTCTGCCTGCTTGTACTTTGCAAGCACCTGTGCCATGCTCGTTTCATATTCTTCATTAGACGAATTTTTGAAATGAACACTTTTTCAAGCGGAAAGCCTAACGAGGCGACTTGTCGCTCAAGCAGAATCCTCCGCACACCGTGCATGCTGATTCAGTCATAATCTTCGGTCACCGTGGTGAGCAAGGCGGATATTTGATAGTTTTGATTTTTTAGGATTTCATATAGAACCATCGCACTATCTTTTCCGCCACTCCACGAAATGAGTACGCTTTCCATTTCCGTCAATCCGTTCTTGCTATAATTGTTCGTGCCCTTGCTGTGTTTTCAAATATTTTTCCATCATAAAAGGTTTCCCATGACCAGGATAAACCATTTTAATGCTCATTTTCTTTAACATGTCGATACTGTTTTCAAGTTCCTGTATATTTGCGATGATCTGCGCACTATCAGGTTTTCTTCTGTCCACGAATGTGTCCCCGGCAAACAAATCGCCTTCGTTAGTTAAAATCCCTATAGAACCTTTGGTGTGTCCCGGGATGTGAATGATTTTTGCATCAAAACCATATTCTCCCATATCTTGTCCATTTGCCAAAAGTATGTCGGACTTGAATTTGTTAAAACTTATTTTGTTTCTCCGCAGCCTCATCATCAGCATCATGAACATAAAAAAGATTCTACGGGACAACGACCTTATTTTGCGTTTGAGGAACACGTAGCCTTCCGCCATAAAAGCGTCAGCGGAGTGCATGGCGATCTTAGCTTTAAATTTTTCCTGTAACGTTGCACAGTTGCCCGTGTGGTCCCAATCCCCGTGAGTTATTATTACAAGTTTTAATCTGCCGGGTAAACAACCGGCAGACATTAATTCCTCATCCAGTTTTTCCCACTGCTGGGGCAAACCGGTATCAATTAAAATATAGCCATCTTTAATCTTTATTAAAAATGCATTTACAAAATACAAATTAATAACTTTAATGTTATCGCTCATAGTTATTACTCCCCATTTACAAAGAATCAGTGACTTCTTCCGAAGATTCAATTCCTGCTTCTATTTCCGGGGTGATTTCTTTTTCTACTATAGGCATCATATGCTTTGCCAGTCGGATATCTCTGAAGAGCGTAAAAGCGCCTAGAATACACAGAGCGCCTCCAACCAGAAAGTGTTTGGCGCGCCTATGAGCCCGGCAAGGCTGCCCGCAAGCAAACTTCCGAAAGGAACCATCCCCATGAATGCCATTGCATAAAATGCCATTATGCGACCTCTCTTATCATCCTCTACTAAAACCTGAAGCAACGTATTGCTTGAAGCCATTTGAACCATCATTCCCCAGCCAGCAATTAAAAGAAGCAATAAAGAAAGCCATAAATTTCTCGAAAGTGAAAAGGTTATTAACCCGATACCGAATGAAGCTGCAGAGACTGGTATCAGGTTCCATATATTATCATTACTTTTTCTTGAAGCGAGGTATATCGCACCAATTAAAGCACCAAGACCCACTGCACCCATGAGGAATCCAAGGGTATGAGGCCCACCTCCAAGAACCTGTTTTGCAAATACAGGCATTAATACCTGATAAGGCATTCCTAAAAGGCTTACCAATGCCAATAAAAATATAGTAGCGCGCATAGGGACGGATTTATAGATATAAGTAAATCCTTCTTTAAAATCGTGGATGATATTCGTATTTTTTGTTTCCTTTTTTTTCAGAGTAATTTTCACTGTAAGCAAAGCTATTATTATTACCAGGCAACTTGCGCTGTTAATGAAAAAACAAACGCCCTCGCCTGCATATGCTATCAATATTCCTGTGATGGAAGGCCCCAATAACCGGGCTCCATTTACCATGGATGAATTTAATGCGATTGCATTACTGAGATCCGCTTTATTCTCAATCATATCCACTACAAAAGATTGTCGTGCAGTAATATCAAAAGCGTTGATTAAGCCGAGACAAACATTTAGGAAAATTATCCAGGACACCGTAATGGTGCCTGTTACTACGAGAACCGCAAGGATGAGGGCCTGAATCATAGTCAAGACTTGGGTGACGAGGAAAATATTTTTTTTATTCCATCTATCAGCTATTACCCCGCCAAGAGGCGAAAGGATGAAAGTGGGAATTTGACTGACAAACCCCACAAGCCCAAGTAATACCGCCGAATTGGTAAGCCGGTACACCAGCCAGGCTGTGGCAATACGCTGCATCCAGGTGCCTATTAAAGATGTGCCCTGTCCAAGAAAGAATAGGCGGTAATTTCTATATTGTAAGGCTCTGAATGTTGACCTTATAGACATATTTTTGGTTTTATAGAAAAAAAGCTGCAGTTTCTTATACTAATACCACCAATTGGAAGCATTAGAGATGGTAGTTTTTTCCGGTGGTCTTAAATCCAACTTCTATCCTTCCAGTAGTCATATTCCCAACTCCATTTTTCTCGCCGCTTAAACATAATATTACGGAAATACTCTCTCATCTTCTTATGCTCATTATCCTGGTCTTTAAAAATTTTCTTTTCCCTAATAGCCTGGACGAGTGAATATCCTAATTGTTTTGCCGCCTCAATCGTTCGGGAATTGACATCCAAAAGCCCATCAACATCGATACAACGGGCAATCCGCCCTGCATTATACATCCCCGTCCGCTTAAGCACTGACTCCATGTAATCGGCTGTTTCTTCTTCACCAGTTCCACCGGCCGTGGTTACGACAAGACCATATTTACCCAAGAATCTCTGGCAGTGAATGGTGTTTCCAAGTCTATCGATCCAATTTTTCAGTTGTGCAGTCACCTGATAAATATAAACCGGGCTTCCAAGAACAAGCCCTTGCGAGGCCATGATCTTATCGTAAATCAATTGAAAATCATCTTTTTGAGTGCAGTAACCTGTCTTGTGACACTTATCGCATGCTATGCACGGTCTAATCTTAAGGCTGACAACATCGAAGTATTCTGTTTTGGCTCCAGCATCTGTAGCACTGCTTAAAATCTGTTGCACCAGCTGTCCGGTGCGGCTATGTGCACGCCGTGGACTACCATTCAATCCTATTATTCTCATAACATCACTCCTTTAATGAAGACATGATCCTCAATTAACATTATACGGCATGTAAATGACATCTTCCCTTTTTGTACACAAATCCGCATATTTCTTCATTTAATCATTATTATTATCTCAATAAATTTGATTCATGTAAATCTGTTTAGTATAAAGGTCATGTAAGAGGTGCCTATGAAATTGCGAGTCATTAGAGTAACAATTCTCCTCATTCTAGTTTTTTGCAGTACCATGTGGGCAGACGACGAGGTTTTTTTTCATGACGATTTTCTCGACCTTCACAACTGGGAACCACTCTATCTCCCCCATGTCAAGAATCACACTATTTATGAAGCAGTCAAAGAGAATGGCAGGACTTTTCTCAAGACTCAAAGCCAGGCATCAGCCTCTGCACTGGTTTCCACCAAGATGTTCAATCCCTATATTTACCCGCACCTCCGCTGGCGCTGGAAGGTCGATAATATCTATCAGAAATGGGACAGCAAGAAAAAATCGGGAGATGACTACCCTATCCGGATCTATGTCATGTTCCAATACAATCCGGAGTCAGCCAGTTTTTCCGAAAAGCTTTTATACAAAACTTTAAAGATTCTTTACGGGCAATACCCGCCTCACAGCAGTTTGTGTTATGCCTGGGCCAGCGCTTTGACAGAAGACGAAATGATCACAAGCCCATACACCAAAAGGGCCAAATTGATCTTTCAGGAACAGGGGTCTGCAAAGCTAGGTCAATGGCTGGATGAGCAAGCGAATATTCTCGATGATTATAAGAAGGCCTTCGGAAAAGACCCGCTCGATAAAGCGGCAATCGCCATTATGAACGATTCAGACGACACAGGCGAGGCCGCCGTATCATATGTTGAATATGTTGAGGTTTCAAAATGAGGCTGTTATAGAAAACAGGCCATGTATAGATCATCCACTATTTCCAAGGACTCAAATATTTGCTGCGTTTTCTTTAAAGCATTAAGTATTTCAATATGATAACACTACGCCAGTGTGTTTAAGAAAGTTACTTTGCGGCCATTAGTTCCTGATATTTCTTTTTTGCTTCACGGTACTGCTTGACGCTCTCCTTTATCATCTCTCTAATGGGAAGGTGGAAGGGGCACCTTTCTTCACAGTCGCCGCAATCAGTACAGTTTTCTGCCTTTTCCAGCCCCTCGGCTATCCATCCGGAGAACATGCTTTCCTGTGGGAGGCGCTTGGCAAAGCTGCTGTTTTGCATCACGAGGGATATGGATATTTCTGCTGTGCATGGCTGGCAATAATCGCACCGCCGGCAGAATCTCGTGCCCAACTCCTCTTTCAGCCGCTGCATCTCGTGCTTTTCAAGCTCAGTCAATTGCATCGGACTGTGCAGCGCCTTAACGATCTCATCTATCTCATGTAATTTCTCTATGCCGGGGATCAGCAATACGTCTGGGAATTGTAGTAGGTATTTGAAGGCGATGCTGACATTCTCCAGCATTCCTCCAGCCAGTGGTTTCATTGCAATGAAGCCGACATCATGCTTTTTACATAGAGGCAAAAGCTCATCGGAGGCCTCTGATGTAATGAAGTTGAAAGGAAACATGATGGTCTCGAAGCGGTCGGTTTTCACCGCTGCTTTAGCCACATCTATCTGGTGTGACGTAATGCCGATATACTTGACCAGTCCGGATTTCTGGGCTTCTGCCACCACAGCCATCGGCCCTTCTGGATCAAGAACTGTTTCTAATGAATTAAAATCACTTACATTGTGAAACTGGTAAAGGTCTATATATTCAACATCGAGCCGCTTAAGGCTCAATTCAAGATGGTCCTTTACTCCTTCACGACTTCGGGAAGTAGTCTTTGTAGCAATAATAAGTCCTTCCCTCTGTCCGGAGATAGCTTTCCCGATGCGTGCTTCGCTAGTTGTATAAGCGTTAGCAGTATCAAAAAAGGTAATGCCTAGCTCCAGACATCTCTTTACAATTGCCACAGCCTCATCTTCTGAGTCTCTCTGGATAGGGATACCCCCGAAACCCAACCTGGATACCATCATATTGGTCTTGCCAAGTCTTATCTTCTCCATACACCCACCTATCACCTATGAGTCTTTACAATCACTAATTCATGAAAAGTGAAGATTAACGATTAAAGCATGAAGGAAATTTTATAACCAACTGGACAAAATGCAACACATTTTTATGATAAATAAAATGACAAGAAAAAAATTATAATGAATACATGACAATCTAAATAAAAAGGCTTGGGATCCCTTTCGTAATCATTGGCATAGCGTCCCTATTTTGTGGACTGTTTTCCGTTGACATACAAAACCGCTTGTCTTATGCTCCGACCGCCAAAAAGCAATGCCTTATAAAACAATGATCAGCATGATCAATAATCTCTTTTGGCCTCTGCTTTTAGGGCAGAATGTGCAGATGCATTACCTCATGATTTTTTTATCCATCTTGGGCGGTATTATGTTGTTCGTTTTTCCGGGTTCATTCTGTCCGGTGATCACCTCCCTGCCATTGCCGTCTG
>JBEKJA010000108.1:0-7894 GCA_050011475.1 Syntrophales bacterium | reverse complement strand
TGAGGATCCTCAAGCCATACAAGCTTGCCAGCCGTGAAGCGCGGGAAGGCAGAACGGTGATTCGCGTTGGTACTCTTGAAATCGGTGGCCCTGAACTCATTGTAATGGCAGGTCCCTGTTCCGTAGAAAATGAAGAGCAACTCATGGAGAGTGCTTATATTGTGCAGAAGGCCGGTGCACATATCCTGAGAGGTGGGGCATATAAACCGAGAACGTCTCCCTATAGTTTTCAAGGCATGGAGGAGGAGGGGCTTAAACTCCTCAAGAAGGCAAGGGAGAGGACAGGGCTTCCCGTTATAACGGAAGTCATGAATACAACAGAAGTGAATCTTGTTGAGCAATACGCGGATATCATCCAGATTGGTGCGAGAAATGTCCAGAACTTCGCACTGCTGAAGCAGGTAGGCCGTGCGCGTAAGCCTGTCCTGCTGAAACGCGGCATGATGACGACCATTGAAGAGCTTCTCATGGCGGCTGAATATATTCTCTCGGAGGGAAACAATGAAGTCATTCTTTGTGAACGCGGGATTCGGACTTTCGAAACAGCAACACGCAATACCCTCGATATCAGCGCAGTACCGGTTCTGAAGGAGCTAACCCATCTGCCGGTCATCGTTGATCCGAGCCATGCATCAGGTCACTGGAAATACGTAAGTCCCCTGGCCAAAGCTGCCGTTGCGGTAGGTGCTGACGGTTTGCTTATAGAGGTTCATCCCGAACCGGAAAAGGCCATTTCGGATGGTGCACAATCTCTCAAACCGGAAAAATTTTATACCCTGATGGAAGAGTTACGCATCATCAGCAGGGCTGTGGGGAAGGAGGCGTCGGTATAAAATGAACAGGATCAAAGTAAACCTGGATAAAAGGTCCTCACAGTCGTATGAAATTTTCATCGGGCAGGATATCCTGGATCGGACAGCGTTGATCATCGCGAAAGGAAACTGGGCTGAACGGTATATCATTGTTGCCGATACCAATGTATCGGCTATCCACGGTGAAAAGGTCCTGAATATCCTTCGAGGGACCGGACTACCGGTTGATTCTCTCACTTTTCCAGCCGGAGAGGCATCAAAAAATATCGATAATGTTCTCAACCTGTCCGATCGGCTGCTTGAGATGGGTGCCGACAGGAACACGGGCCTCATTGCTCTCGGAGGCGGTGTAGTTGGTGATGTTACAGGATTCATCGCCTCAATTTTCATGAGAGGAATTCCGTATATTCAAATTCCCACTACTCTGCTGGCGCAGGTGGACAGCAGCATAGGAGGGAAAACCGGTGTGGACCTGCCGGCCGCAAAAAACATGCTTGGAACATTTTACCAGCCCAAAGCCGTTTTCATCGATCTTTCATTTCTTCGCACGCTTCCTGAGAGGGAATTCAAATGCGGACTTGCCGAAATATTAAAATGCGGGATTATCGATGATCCGGATCTCCTCCGTATCCTCGTGGAAAGTTCGGGTACACTGCGTCATCCTGATGATGGGGCCTTGTTGATGAAAATCATTGTGAAAACCTGCCGTATAAAAAAGAGTATCGTTGAAATGGATGAGAAGGAGAATGGACTCCGTCGCATCCTCAATTTCGGCCACACCATCGGTCATGCTGTCGAAGCGGAGTCCGGCTATTCGATATCTCATGGGGATGCCGTATCCATCGGGATGACGGGTGCCATGATCCTGTCAGAAAAATTGGGGCACCTGAAACCCGAGGAAAGAGACAAGCTGACCGCCATCATTCATCAGATGGGCCTGCCCCAGCGAATCCCCGCATCACTCTCCAGCGAAAAAATTCACTCGAGAATCGGAAAGGACAAAAAGCGCGGACATGGATCCGTACACCTTGTTCTGTTGAAGCGGGCGGGAATGCCGTTCGTGAATGGAAACATACCTGAGAAACTGATAAAGGAAACCATCGAAGGAATGACGCAATGAATGATTCATCTCTGGAGAAGCTTCGCGAGGAAATCAGTGAAAGGGATCGTGAGATATTAAGGCTGCTTAACGAGAGAGCCGCCATATCCATTCTTATCGGGAAACTCAAGGAGGCGCATGGAAAGGATATGTTTGATCCCGCCCGTGAGCGGCTTATCATCGATCGCCTGATGGAAATTCACGAAGGGCCTCTCAGGGAAAACGCAGTCCGGGAAATATTCCGTGAGATCCTCTCTGCGTCGCGGAATCTCCAGTCACCCTTGACCGTCGCCTATCTCGGACCCGAAGGGACATTCAGCCATCTTGCTGTTCTCAGCCGGTTCGGCAGCGGTGAAAAGCTGATTCCCGTATCCATGATCTCCCAAGTCTTTGATGAGGTGGAAAAAGGGAAAGCCGACCTCGGGATGGTGCCCGTGGAAAACTCCATGGAAGGGTCGGTCAAACATACCCTTGACCGTCTTATTTCAACCACCCTGCAAATTCGCGGTGAGGTTTTCCTCCGGGTGTCGCATAGCCTTATGTCGCTATGCCATGAGTTGGATGAAATCATGCGAATTTATTCGCATCCCCAGGCTATTGCCCAGTGTCGCGGATGGCTCCGCCAGTATGTGCCGAGGGCAGCGCTGCTCGAAACGACGAGTACAACGGATGCAGTGGAAAAAGCGCTTCATGATCCATGCAGTGCGGCCATCGGCAGCCGTGTGGCTTCATCCGCCTATGGACTCCCCATTATCAAGGAAGGAATCGAGGACGAGCCATCCAATATGACGCGTTTTCTCATCCTCGGAAAAGGTTCATGTGACCGCAGCGGCGTGGATAAAACTTCCCTAGTTTTCAGTACGCCTCACACACCGGGCGGCCTTTACCGCTCCTTAGAGCCTTTTGCAACAGCCCTCATTAATATGACGCGCATCGAGTCCTATCCGGTTCGCGGCAAAGTGTGGGAGTATTTATTTTTTGTCGATTTCAACGGCCACCGGGATGATGATGTCGTGAACAAGTGCCTGGCGGATATGAAGGAGAGGACCACATATATGAAGGTACTGGGCTCATATCCGAAAGGTGAGGAGCCAGCATGATCTGCATCCCTGTCACGGCAAACAATATGAAAGAGGCGAAAGATCGATTGGCACGTGCGCTTCCGCTTGCCGACCTCGTAGAGCTTCGGATTGATTTCATCTATAAGCCCTCGCTGGAAAGACTTCTGAAAAACAGGGCGGGAAAATTTATCGTCACGAATCGGCGCCAGGAAGAGGGGGGAGCATTCCAGGGATCGGAGCGAGAAAGGATCAAGTGCCTGATGGAGGCTGTCGCCCTCGGTGCCGGATATGTTGACATCGAGGCTACCACCGATGAAGCTTTGCTGGGAGAGCTCTTCGCACGGGTTGAAAAATTCGGATGCCGAACAAAGATCATAGTATCTCACCACGACCTTTCCAGAACACCCCCCGTGCACAAGCTGAGAAAAATATGGGCACACTGCTGTAGTATGGGGGGAGACCTCGTAAAAATTATCACCACGGCCAGGCGGGTTGAAGATAATCTGGCGCTTCTGGGTCTTATTCCATATTCATTGCGCAGGCAGCGGCCAATTATTGCTTTCTGCATGGGTGAAGCGGGACGCATCAGCAGGATCATGGCTCCAGCGATTGGCGCATCGATCTGTTTTGCAGCACTGGAGGAAGGGCATGAGTCGGCACCGGGACAGTGGACTATCGGCGAAATGAATAAAATTTTCAGTATTATGGAGGAAGCTGGTATGTCTGTTGTTCCGGGGAGAGCATTTTAAAATGAGTGACAGATCCAACCGTTATGGACTTTTTGGCAATCCTGTTGCCCAGAGCCTGTCTCCTCTCATGCATCGGGCGGCATATCAGGATCTGTGTATTCAGGGCAGTTATGATGTCTGGCCTGTGAAATACCCGCGGGAGATCGTCCGGAAAATCCGAGAGGAAGGCATCATCGGAGCAAGTATCACCATTCCTTTCAAGGAAGCCGTTCGGGAGTACTTGGATGAAGTGGACGAAACAGCCCGTATCATCGGTTCCGTCAATACAATTGTAAATAACGGAATCAAGCTCAAGGGTTTCAATACGGATTGGATGGGACTGGTCCGCGGCCTGGCTGAACATCTGGAGATGAAGGGAAAGTCCTTTGCAATCCTTGGTGCCGGGGGAACGGCACGGTCTGCCGCTTTTGGCATCCTCAGGGAAGGGGGAACACCGATCATATTCAGCCGTACCCTTGCAAGAGGGGAGGATCTCGCTGATGCCCTGGGCTGCCGTGCGAAGCCATTCGATACCATCGAAGGCTTTCGCTCCGATGTCCTGATCAACACCACACCGGTGGGGATGGCACCGGATACGGGAAGATCGCCTCTCAGTACAGTCGATCTTGGCCGCTTTAAATATGTGATGGATGTTATTTACAACCCCATTCAAACGAAGCTGCTCAAAGATGCGGAGCTGGCCGGATGTCATGTCATCAATGGTGTAGGAATGTTTGTTCACCAGGGAGCCGAGCAGATCCGGATCTGGACGGGTATGGAGCCTCCGCTCAAACAAATGCGTCAGGCAGTTGAGCGGGAGTTGGATCGATTGAGTGTATAGGTCAATGCGTATGGATGTTGTGGAAATTAAACCATTGGATCGTTCACCGGACGCAAGACTGGTTATACCGGGATCCAAGAGCTATACCCAAAGAGCTCTTATTGCCGCATCGCTGGCTGAGGGGGTCTCAGTTCTCGAAGGGGCACTCCTTTCGGAAGATACCGTGCATCTCATTGATGCCTTGCGGTTTGTCGGCACGGATATCCTGATACGAGATGACAAAATTATCATCCGTGGCACAGGCGGCCGTATCGGCGGTTCCGGCAGGGTGATTCAACTGGGAAACAACGGCACGGCCATGCGATTTCTCATCGGCCTGGTTTCACTTAGCAGCGGGACGTATGTTCTGACGGGCGATCAGCGATTATGTGAAAGACCTGTAGGTCAGCTTCTCGAAGCCTTGAAAACAATGGGAGTTGATGCGCGAAGCTTGAACGGCTCCGACTGCCCGCCGGTGGAGATCAAGGCCAATGGCCTGCGCGGCGGTAATGTCACGCTTCAGGATATTGAAAGCAGCCAGTTCGTATCTTCACTACTTCTTTGCGCTCCTTATGGGCGGCAGGATGCAATGATCGAACTTACGGGTGCCGTTCCATCCCTCCCATATATAGACATGACCATGGAAGTAATGCACTCCTTCGGAGTGGAAGCTGAGCATACAGGATCGAACCGGTATGTTGTGAAGAGTGGACAGAAATATCAGGCGAAGCAGTATATAGTAGAAGGAGACGCATCGAGCGCGTCGTATTTCTTTCTGGTTGTCGCCCTGTGCGGAGGGAGGGTCCGGATCGAGAACATTTCTCCCCGGACCCTTCAGGGCGACATTAGAATGCTGGATATCATGGAGAAGCTGGGCTGTACCGTTTCAAGGGGAGACGACTGGGTGAGGATGGCCGGACAGCCGCTATTGCAGGGGCTTTTCACATTCGATCTTAAAGACATTCCTGACATGGTTCCCACGCTGGCAATACTTGCCGCAGTGCGTCCCGGACGGACGGTGATCGAAAATGTGTCCCATCTCCGGTTGAAGGAAAGCGACAGGCTGGCCGCCATAACCACGGAACTCCGCAGGACGGGTGTGCAGGTGGAGAATAAGGAAGACGGCCTGATCATCGAAGGCGGAAAACCTCATGGTGCGGAGATTGAAACATATGATGATCATCGGATTGCAATGAGTTTCGCAGCTCTTGGATTGGCTGTTCCAGGAATGAGAATCAGGAATCCGGGATGTGTGGCTAAATCTTTCCCAGGGTTTTGGGGTGTATTGGAGAAGCTTCGCCGATGACGAAGATTGTATTGATCGGGTATCGTGCCTCCGGTAAAACTTCCGTCGGGTCGGAATTGGCGGAAAAGCTTGTTGTGCCTTTTTTTGATACCGATGAGCTGGTTTTTAAATTTACGGGCAGGACAGTTAAACAGATTGTGGAGGATGAAGGATGGGAGGCATTTCGCGAGGCCGAATGCAGGGTAATCAGAAAACTTGCGGAACCTGGTTCTTTCGTCATTGCTCTCGGCGGCGGTGTCGTCATGGATGAGAAAAATGTTGAGATATTAAAAAAAAACGCTTTCTTTATTTGGCTTTCCGCCGATATAGAAAAGATCATGGAGAGAATGATAAAAGACGGATACACGGAATCGCAGAGGCCTGCACTTTCAGACAAGGATTCCGTCAGTGAAGTTGAAAAGATTCTCCGGGAGCGGATACCGGTTTACAAACGAACCGCCGATTGGACGATTGACACATCGGAATACACGGTCGGGGAAATTACAGGAGAAATTATTCTGGCCGTTGAAAAAGGTAAAATCCCATGGGGTACTGCAGGAAAGCGTAAGGGAAAGGGGCTTATATGCCGGGAAACACGATAGGAACAGTCTTCCGGGTGACGACATGGGGGGAATCGCACGGTGCTGCCTTGGGAGCTGTTATTGATGGCTGTCCCCCGTTGATTGCGCTATCCGAGACGGACATACAGATGGAGCTGGACAGGCGTAAACCGGGGCAGACAGTATCTTCCACTTCCCGGTCTGAAGATGATATTGTCAGGATACTTTCCGGTGTTTTTGAAGGGAGGACGACGGGTACACCGATTTCCCTGGTGATCCGGAACCATGATGTAGACAGCAGCGCCTATGAATCTATGCGCCATCTTTACCGCCCCGGCCATGGCGATTATACCTATGAAAAAAAATATGGCATTCGTGATCATCGCGGCGGCGGGCGTGCATCGGGAAGAGAAACAGCCGCCCGCGTAGCTGCGGGGGTCATCGCACGGAAAATACTCTCCGGCAAGGGTATGGAGGTCATGGCGTATACCAGGGAGCTTGGCGGGATATCGGCAGGACCAGGATCCCTCAAACATGTTGCGGAAAACTGGCTGTGCTGTCCCGATTCGGATGCTGTCAGGGCCATGGAGGAGCGGTTGGAAGAGGCGAGGGCAGGGGGAGACACGCTTGGCGGAGTGGTTGAAGTGGTGGTCCGGGGATGTCCGGCAGGTCTGGGAGAGCCTGTATTCGACAAGATGGATGCGGACCTGGCCAAGGCCCTCATGAGCATTGGAACGATAAAAGGTGTGGAAGTTGGCGCAGGCTTCGAATCGGCAGGTATGAAAGGTTCGCAAAGCAATGACCCCATCACATCCGCCGGTTTCACTTCCAATCATGCTGGAGGAATTCTTGCCGGGATCACAACGGGCGAGGAAATTTTCATCAGGGTGGCCTGCAAACCTATTCCATCCATAAGTAAACCTCAGGAGACAGTGGATGACCAGAACAAACCCAATGTGCTCCATATTCGCGGCAGACACGATGTCTCGGTCATTCCAAGAATTCTGCCGGTCTGTGAAGCCATGGTCTGCATCGTCATCGCCGATCACCTCCTCCGGCAAAGGGCCATCCGTCCGGTAGAAGGGGTATAAAGATGATGGAAAAATTTCCCATTGGCATTATTGGGGGAACCGGGGGCATCGGCAAATGGTTTGCCGATTTTTTTATGCGGCAGGGTTACACAGTTCATGTCTCGGGAAGAAGCAGTGGCATGGCCCCCGATCGAATGGCGGGTGTATGTCCTATTGTCATCGTGAGCGTTCCGATCAAGGAAACCTGCAGGGTCATAGAAACGGTCGGGCCGCATATGCCGAAGGATTCATTGCTGGCCGATTTTACCTCCCTGAAGGTTGATCCGGTGAAAACCATGCTGGATTCATCGGCTTCCGAGATCATCGGCCTTCACCCACTGTTTGGTCCGGGTGAAGCTTCCCTTTCCGGATTGAATATTGTTCTGTGTCCGGTGCGGGGAGAACGTTGGCTTCCCTGGCTGAAAACAATTTTCGAGAAGGATGGAGCCCGGCTGATCG